>JAAETJ010000500.1 GCA_024228495.1 bacterium
CCGATCTGGAGCAATTCATACCGGGATCGCACATCGCAAATACCTATTTCATGACATTCTGATCATGGTCACAGCCCGCTGTCGAATTTGTAAGAATAACTTGTAATTCATGTGCCCGGATTGGGCCCTATGTGACAAGAATGGACCTTTGCCCGACCTGAGAGATAGGTGACAGAACGTACCGGACACATGGGTTACACTTTTTGCTATTTGGCGGGAGGTGTAGATGCCCTGGAAGGAAAGTTCGGTTATGGAGGAACGTCTTCGATTTGTCGCCCGTCTGCTTGACGGGGAAAGCATGAGTTATATGTGCCGCCAGTTCGGCATATCACGCAAAACCGGTTACAAGATCTACAATCGCTACAAGGAGCACGGACTTGAGGCCTTAAGCGACCGATCCAGACGTCCGGTACGCTACGCCAACCAACTGCCAGCTCAACTTGAGCAGATGATTGTGCGGTTAAAGAGGGAAAAGCCCCATTGGGGCGCTAGGAAGATTAGAGAGCTTCTGGTGCGTCGCCTGGCCGGTGATGTGCGTATTCCCGCTAAAAGCACAGTCCATGCGGTGCTTGATCGCCATGGTCTCGTCAAGCGCTCTCGCCAGCGGCGAAGACACAGGGCTCAAGGAACACCCCTTTCAAAAGCCCTATTACCCAACCAGCTGTGGTGCACAGATTACAAGGGGGAATTCAAGCTTGGCAACACTCAATACTGTTACCCCTTGACAGTCACGGATCAGGTTTCGCGTATGCTTCTCATGTGTGAAGCCCATGAATCAACCCGACAGATCAATGCTTTGACTACCTTCCAGCGCTTGTTTGAGGAGCGTGGTTTACCCGATGCCATCAGAAGTGATAACGGAGTTCCTTTTGCCAGCCCCAACGGATTATTCAATCTCTCAAAGCTGTCGGTATGGTGGCTGCGTCTGGGTATCGCCATCGAGCGCATTAAACCTGGCCATCCACAGCAGAACGGACGCCATGAGCGCATGCATTTGACACTCAAGAAGGAAACTACCCGGCCACCGGGTATGAACTCACTTCAGCAGCAGGCCCGATTTGATGAATTTATCAGCGAATTCAATACCCAAAGGCCACACGAGGCCCTCGATATGAAGTGTCCAGCAGAGGTCTATGTCCCTTCAAGTCGGCCCTATACAGGCCTGCCAGATATCGAATACCCCTTCCATGACAAGGACATTCTGGTCACAGCCTGCGGACGAATTTGCATGCACAGAAAGAAGATCAATATATCAACCGTATTGGCCGGTCAGAGGCTGGGTATAAAGGAGGTGGATGATGGAATTTGGCTAATCAGTTTCATGCATTATGATCTGGGTTATATAGACTTGGAACAAAAAACATTGCAAACTATCGACAACCCGTTCGGCACGAGGGTGTTACCTATGTCTTAGGTACAATGTGTTACCTATGACTCCGGGTCGGACCATTGTTTTAATGGCGCGCCCGGGAAGATTCGAACTCCCGACCCCTTGATTCATAGTTGCCTGCTCGGCCTAGGTAACAGATTTATGGTCTGTTATGGCTGCGAAACCCATCCACCAAATCAGCCCATTCCTGCATCAACTTCACACGCTGAACCCAATAGGTCGAGCGGTTA
>JAAETJ010000501.1 GCA_024228495.1 bacterium
AGGGAGACCTTCAACAAGGGCGGCTGGAAAGAGAAGCAACGTTCCGAACACCATTGCATATGTAGTTACGGTCAGTGCAGAATAGCGAGCCAGCATTCGTTGAGCTAAAACGCCATATACTGCACCACAAAAGGCTGTCAGGAGCATGAACCCATCTCCGGCCAACGCCAACGTAGTCCCCTGCCAATTCAGTCCTCGCTCAGCAAGAACAATCCCCACGCCAGCGAATGTTATCAGGATACCCGCGACCTGCCGAAGGATCAGCCGTTCCTTTCGTGCCGCGCGAGCCAACCAAGCGCTCCAAATGGGCATGGTGGCCAGCATCAGAGCTCCCCTTGAAGCTTCGGTAAAGCGGAGGCCAATATTAAAAGTCACAGGAAAAATAGCAAAGAAAATGGCCCCGAGCAGTACAAGGAATGATAAATCATGCCGCTTAACTTTGAGGAGATCCCTTGCTCCAATGAAAAGGTATAGGAGCAATATCAATCCTCCTTGACCGAATCGGAGAACCGCTAAGTTCAATGGCGGAATTTCCTGGACTGCCACACGTGTGGCAACTACCGACGCGCCAAAAAGACCTGCAGCAAGGAACGCTGCAAAGTTCCCCGAAAAATTGTCTAATATCATAATGTGATAAATACCTTAGCGGTTTAATCAATCCACTTTACTTCTTGCTTTGTCAATCCACTGATCGCCTTTAAAAATATAAGGCGTGTAAAATAGCTTGTACTTTGCCCTTCGAATTCAAAGTTTCATGTTACGCGATGTGATCATTTGAATGTTAGTTTATCATTTAGGTAGTCCAGAGCTCGTCATCTTTCAAGCTTTCGTATCCAAGCCATCAATAAATTGGGCTTTTGAAACCAAATCTTATGACAAGAAGAAAGCGAAGGGAAATAGTCCGTTACCACAACATAATAACCCATCACTTAATCAACTGGCTATTGTTTACTCTTCAGAAACTTCCCCGGCTTTCGACCTTCGGTCGGTGGTCCGGCATAGGCCTGGGCTATCGACATCCATTGCTGCGCAGTTTCTCCGTTGATAATCAAATCTGTGTCGGCCACATGCCGCCGTTGCGGATGTATGTTCCGCAACGAGTCGGGCGCATGACGGCCCGGCCATTGTGGTCGGTTTACCTTCCCAGCCTCTTACTGGGTTGGAAATCCGGCATCTTTCCATGCCTGGGTACCGCCCTCAAGAATAGAGACGTTTGAAAAACCCATATCCTTCAGGAGTTTACCAGCCAGGGCCCCCAGTTCCCCACTTTCGCAAGTCGTAATAATGGGGCGAGAGCGGTCTTCGAGTTCCGGTTCGCGCCATTCCGGGGGAAGTTCATTATCCGCTTTATAGGTCAACGCGCCGTAGGATATGTTCATCGCCCCAGGAATGATACCCGTGCCAGGGATATCTGCCGCATCACGTGGATCAATCACTAAAGTCCTCGGATCTTCTTGCATCCGCCGATGGGCTTCTGCCGGGTTAATAACTGGTACTTCGGCCATCGCCTCGGCCACCATTTGATTGAAAGTCTTTGCCATAACTG
>JAAETJ010000502.1 GCA_024228495.1 bacterium
CATCGCTACTGGAGTTCAAATTGCCCACGCTGTTCAATAAAAAGCCAGTGTACTCCCAGTCCACACCGACGCGTCACCCGTTGGGAGCACGAGGGGCATACTTGAAGCGGTGCAGGCACGGGGCTGGATCGAGATCCGGACAAGATGCGTCTGCGGCGTCAGACAGTGGAGCATCCTTTCGGAACGCTGAAGGCCTGGATGGGCTGACACACTTTCTCATGACGAGCTTACCGAAGGTGAAAACCGAGATGAGTCTCCATGTGCTGGCGTACAATCTCAAACGCGTGATCAACACAATAGGAACTAAAAGACTAATCGAGGCGATTGAGGCGTAAGAACGCCTTTTTGCTATTTGATTCTCGGCATCTAAGCGCCATGACCGCCTCTACATAATCGATGTACAGCGAAAAAAGGCATTGAGATTATTTTATCTTCATGATTTTCTATGAGCGTGTGACAAAGTCAGAGGGCTCCCGAATGGTATAAATAACCATTCTACCGGCTTTTCGGAATTCTCAGAGTTTTCACACGGCCTGGGCCGGTTCCAGGCGATCAGTTTGCTTCCCAGACCATCCGC
>JAAETJ010000503.1 GCA_024228495.1 bacterium
GGATGACCGCCAATATCGGCGTTCATCATGTGCACCATCTGGCCAGCCGTATTCCTTATTACCGTTTGCCTGATGTGATGCAGGATTTCCCGGAATTGGTGGATATCAGGCGACTGACTTTTGTTCAGTCTCTTTCCTGCCTGAAACTCCGGCTTTGGGATGAAGATAACCGGAAACTGGTTTCATTCGCCCAGGCCAGGACTGTGGTTACCTGACTGCCGCAAAGATCAGAAACTTGAACTTTTGATGTTTGTTTTTTATCAACATCCTCACCGGGTGCCTTTGGCGGCAATTACAGAGATTTCCGCCAACCAGGCGGGATCAGCAAGTCCCGAGACAATCACCAGCGTTGACGCGGATTTTGCACCGTTCAGCATTTTATCGCGTACCTGGCGAAATGTGGCAACGCCGCTTTGGCCCGTAATATAGCCGGTAATTTCAACAATATCGTGTGGGCCAAGGCCTTCTTCCTGCAGAAGGCCCAGAATATTAAGCCATATCTGTTCGTGCTGAGCTTCTTCACCCTCTGCCAGAATTCCCTCAACGCTAACGCCGAC
>JAAETJ010000504.1 GCA_024228495.1 bacterium
GTTCATCCCATACGCGTCAAGCTAAGGGTTTTTTGCCGAAAAACCAATGGAGAAAGCTGTAAACTAAGCGCGTAAACGGCCGTCTGAGCCCGGCGATAAACCGCCGAACTCAAATACGAAGCCCGTTGGGCTAAAAACAGGCCGCAGGCCTTTGCAAAATGAGCCAGGTGGTTCATCCCCTGGCGGAGATGGCCGCGCCAATTTGCTTAACTTGACGCATATGGGCTTCATCCCCTGGCGGGGCAGAAATATACGAATGCCCGAATTGAAGCTACTATTTGTTGTGCTATAATTTTTTTATGTTCACTTTCAAACGTTCCTTTCATTTCTCTTTCATAGTAATCGCCCTCTTTTTTCTATTTGTCACCCTTTCCGTGTCTGCACAGACCCAACCGCAGTCGCCTACCAGCACCCCACCTCCTACGGCAACACCTGTACCGACAGAACCTCCCGCAATCTTAATCATTCAACCCACATCAATCCCAGAACCGCCCCTAACTGGCACACTTCCAGAACAACTTACCCAGGTGTGGCAACAAAACCGGGGAGCCATTTTGCTAGGCGGGATCATGGCGGTTCTTACCGGGATTGTGATCGGTGTTTTTATAAAAAATGCGGCCTCCGCTATTTCCGACTGGTTAAGCAAGCTATTTCATCTGCTGTTTGACCGCTACGCCAGCGCGCGTTTTATTCAATGGCGTTATGAAAAGGATTACAAACAAGCCGTTGCTGACAAAGTTCAAGCGTTGAAAGGAGGGATTCTAGTAGAAACTTCTCGCGAGTTTCGGTTAGATGAGATGTATGTGCCCTCATTGTTGACGCAGGAAAAACGACCCACTACCGCTTCCATCCGTGTAGATCGCGCCGACATCCGACGGCAGCAAGCCGAACAAGCTGTTGCCGCTTGGGAAGCCGTGCGGCGCTATCATCGTTATTTAGTGCTGGGTGACCCCGGGGCAGGCAAAACAACCTACCTTTATCATTTGGCTTACATGTGCGCCAAGCAATTGAAATCAGAAGTAAAAGATTACATCCCCATCTTTATGCGCTTTCGGGATTTGGTAAAAGAGCTGCCCACTATTGAAAAGCTTGAAGATATTTTACCCGCCCATTTTGCTGCCAATAAATTTCCCAATGCAGAACAATACATTCAGCGGAACCTCAAAAAAGGGCGTTTTTTCATTCTGCTGGATGGGTTAGACGAGGTGCCAAGTGAAGCGGATCACCAGCAATTTATTGACCTGGTGCAGCAGTTTGCCGACGATCAGGTAACCCAAAAAGATCATAATCGGCTAATCATCTCTTCCCGCACCTACAGCTACGATCATGGCAAACAGCTAGATAACTTCCCGCAAACGGTGGTGATGGAATTTGATACGCCAGATATTGAAATCTTTACGCACAAATGGTTTGAAGGTGAGCCAGAGGAAGCAGACGATTTACTGCAACAGCTTGTCGCCCATCGTCGCTTTTTGGAATTGGCACGGAATCCACTGCTGTTGCTGTTGATTACAGACCATTATGAAAAAGAACGAGTGTTGCCGGAAACACGTGCAGACCTGTACCGCTTTTGTATTCAAACGCGCATTCAAACCTGGAATACCAGACGTGGTACCCATAAAGGGCAGTTTGGACGGGATGTGAAAGAGCGAATGCTGCGTCAGTTAGCACTTTTTGTTTTTGAAAATGAAGAAAAGGGACTGCTGTGGCGGTCTGATTTGCTGGAATGGATTAACATCTTTGTGCAGCAAAACCCACTGCTAAAACAAGATACTAACGCAAAATCCCTGCTCGATGAAGTGGCCGAAACGAGCGGACTGATTCAGGAGTGGGGGATTGACCGCTTTGGCTTTTCACACCAAACATTACAGGAATTTTTTACTGCGGAAGCAATCAACCGTTTAGGTGTTGATAGCGGCACCACAGCCCTGGCAAAACAGTTGGGCAATGCGGCGTGGAAAGAGGTTGTGCTGCTGTATTGTGGGTTGGCAGACAATATAGACCCGCTAATTCGGCGGATTTTGGCTGGTCGGTTTGATGATCCGCTGAAGAGATTGCTGCTGGCGACTGAATGCCTGACTGAAGGGATGCAGGGATTGCAGGCAGAAACGCGATCCCAGGTAACAGATTTGATTGTGGGGCAGCTAAAAGAGCGTGACAAAATTGATGCAGAAGCGGCGGAGCGGCTGATTGAAAATGTACGTCTGTTTGCTCCAGACTTGCTGCCCCAACATGTGCGTGCCTTGTTGCAAGATGAGACGGTGACTGAGAATTTGTTGCTGGCCGAACGGCTGCTAAATGATGATGCCGCTGAGGAACTTTGGCAGACGGTGCAGCAGCGGCTGCTGCGACTTTCTGAAACGACGGATGATCAAGAACAAACAGCGGCGGTTGCCGCTTTAGGGCGTCTGGGGGTGAAGAGCGAAGCGACGCTGGAAGCTCTTTCGCGGGTGATGGATGATGAGGATATTGAAACCAGGATGGCGGCGATGCGCTCGCTGGCGCGGTTGGGAGAGGCAGATGCGCGTACTGTTAATAGGCTGGTTGATTTTTACCAGCATGACAAACCTGATGCGGTACGCCATTTGGCCTTGCAGGTGCTGCTAACGTTAGGGCAGGCAGAAAAAATGGGCATGGTGCTGATTCCCAAAGGGGAATTTTTGATGGGGTCTAGCGATGCAGACGGGGATGCGGAGGAGATTGAAAAGCCGCAGCACTCCGTTTACTTGCCTGCTTATTACATGGATATAACGCCCGTGACCAATGCCCAATTTGCCCAATTTATGGCAGCGGATGGTTATGATAACCCCGTTTACTGGGCGGAAGCGATTGCGGTTCAACGGTGGCAGGATGGTCGTTTTATTGATCGCTATTCAAGCAATAAACCCGTGACTGAACCTCGCTATTGGCAAGACACTCAGTGGAATGGGGAAACACAGCCGGTGGTGGGCGTGTCTTGGTACGAAGCGATGGCGTATGCGCGCTGGGCGGGTAAACAGCTGCCCAGCGAAGCAGAGTGGGAAAAGGCGGCGCGGGGAACCGACGGCCGTATCTACCCCTGGGGCAACGAGTGGGAATCAGGCTATGCTAACAGCAAAGA
>JAAETJ010000505.1 GCA_024228495.1 bacterium
GGTGTCGATGCGAAAAGCGGGCTGGTGCATGTTGTCGGCAACACAACCGGCAGCGTGCATGACGCCAAAGTGATGGACGAACTGATCCGTGAGGACGATGAAGTGGTTTTTGGCGACAACGGATATGTCAACGAAAAAAAGAAAAAAGCGGCGCGTAAAGCCGGGGTTCGCTGGGCCATAACCGAAAAGAAAAAACCGAAAAAACAGCTGTCCTCATCACAGAAAAAACGCAACGAAAAACATGGCTCGGTGCGGGCCAAAGTCGAGCATGTTTTTCGCGTTGTCAAATGTCAGTTCGGCTATCGCAAGACCCGCTATCGCGGCATCAAAAAAAATAGCTGTCAGATCTTTTCGCTGATGGCGCTGGCCAATCTGTACATGGCTCGAAGACAATTGTTGGAGGAGTCTGTCTGAGTGCGGGAAAATAGACAGGAAAGCCTGCGCTTTTGGGCTTGTGATCAGCGTAAGAGCAAAAAATAGCCCGTATTCACAATGAAGAGGCGAAATGGGAGCTTGTTCAGAGGTTCCTAAACCCATCACATCCACAGGCGGCGGTTTGCCAGCGCGGTTGTCCCTCACTTCCAATGATACAGCCGGACACAATAAACGTTTTTACGGGCAGCAAAAACAAGTGTCATATCAACCCAATATTCGCGCCAAATCGCCACCTGTGGCCAGGAGCCCGGAACGCCGGGATCGTTATCCCTGGCTGGCGATCTATCCGCTAGCACAGCGGTTGTAGATAAATAGTACCATCCCCAGGCACCGCACACGCAATACGATCTATTTCAACCCGTCCGATCTTGCCCGCCCTGTTGGTTTTAATCCTCTGTCAGGTATACCAGTCGAGCAGCGAGCCGTTGCAGCTGACGGAATTCTAGCCGCATTCAAGCACCAGTGGTCGGATAGTTGGGGTCCAAAGCTCGAACATATCCTATTCAATTCTGTGCGACTATTGCTCGGTATGCCCCACGCTTCCCTATTGGCCATCCCCAAACTTTTGACCAATAATACCTATCGACAAAAAGTGCTGAGCCATGCCACCGATCAGGTCAATATTTCCTTTTGGAAAAATGAGTTCAGTACCTGGAATGAGCGCTATCGAACCGAGGCCATCGCGCCAGTGCTGAACAAGGTCAATCGTTTTCTAGCCAGTCCAGCCATCCGCAATTGTTTAGGCCAGAGCAAAAACAACATCGATCTGCGCCGGGTGATGGACGATGGCCAGTTGTTTATCGCCAATCTATCAAAAGGCCTACTTGGTGAGGTTGATTGAGCTGTGATAGCATCATTCTTCCTTGGATTTTCAGAGCTAGGCTCCGTAATTTCAAAGAAGCAGGATGGCCTTTCTATCGTGATTAGGCTCATTCCATAGAAAATGGATTCAGAAATTGGCGACCCCAGAGCATATTTCGATCCACTTCATTGAGCTGGGCTTCATCACAAACCCTATCCCAGTTTTCTTCGATGGCCACTTGCTGTTCCTCAAAAATCTCAACGGCCTGTTCTTTTGACAGAAGAAAGTTATGCGCCGCCTCAAGACAAGTCTTGAGCTGGCTTAAATTATTACTGCTGGATATCAGCATGGCTTGAGAGGCCTCATTCCCTGTACGGCCTTGTGGACATATGTCGTAAGCTGGCGTTAGCGTCAGGCTATTACCATTCCAAAATGCTGCATGATTACGAGCGTGATCATCGGTATTGCCACTCAAAATATTAAAGACCAGTCGGGAGAACAGCTCTTTCAAAGTATCTTTCGGATCAGTAAATCGGTGACGGATAATTTCAGCAAAAACCTCATAGCTGGCATATCTTGCCATCAGCTCATCCAGCCCGAATAGTGTCAGGGCTGAAACCATTGCTTTACGTTCCCAACCATCCTTCACCTTAGATCGATCAAAGCGTTCGATCAGCAACACATCCTTGTGAGCGGCTTTAACAAGCTTTACTGGCGCTATATTCAGCCCCGCATATTTCGCCAGTCTCATTGCTATAAATTCGCCCTTCACCACGCTGTATAAATCTGTACTGGAAGAGAATTTAGCAACGTATTTTTTCCCCTGATCTTCAATCAAGGCCTTTGGTCGCGCACCACCGATAGAACTGCCATGAAACAGCGCCTGATCTAATTCCTGCGTGAGTGAAACACCACTTTCAACCCGCCTGGCGGATTGCAGCAATTCCGCCAGTGGCACATTGGCAGCGAGGCGTGGTACATATTCGGTTGGAGAGCGTTGGAAGTCCAATGCACCAATGCGGTCAGAGCCAGATTCCAGAAGATAGGTCAGCTCGCCAAGATCGGCTGTATCGCTCGCAGCCCCTTTATTTCCAAACTTGCGATTAATGATAACGCGGCGACCCCAGGCATCGGGAGCAGCATCCCTGATACAGCCAGGAATACTCAACCCATCGAGTAGGGGCAGCACGCCTGCTTTAAGTGGTAGTTCCGGTTCGTAGATTGAAATGGCGGGCTTGGTATTACTAATCCGTTCAAAATAGCTCTTGCCGTAGTTGAACTGTATTTTTCCATTGTCCCTCTCAAGCTTTCCAGCGACAACAGGCTTCGTTTCACCGGGCAACCAGATCCACACAAAGGCCTCCCGATTGGATGTGTTAGAAGTCATCATCAACCACCTTTGTCCCCTTGCGCACGGATTTGGGCAGCAATGCCAGCTTTTCATCTACATGATGAAGCTGCCGCGTCAACGTCGTTTCGTCGGCATCAAACAGCTTCACACCAACAATTGTGGCAACCTCAAAAGCCGCACCAATTTCGCATTTCAGATCGCCTTTTTCGATGCGTTGCAGCAGCCCTCTCGATATGCCTGCACGCTCTGCTAATTCCTGTGCCGTGAGCTTACGCTCTTTACGCGCAGCACGTATAAGCCCGCCAAGCAGGGCAACCGCATCGCGGCTATATCTGGAATAGGTACGTGGTATTGATCGGGGCATAATCTCGTTTTTGCTCTATATATAGATCACAAGAGGGTTCTTTGATCTTTCTGTAGATTATATTATCACATAAACAACAGTAGAGCAATGTCATATTGATCTATATGAAGATCACAAAGACATCAAATGACTTATATATAGATCAATATGTATTGCGATACCAGTTTGCTCTTTCGCGACAAAATAGTGTCGCGATCCTTGTTTGCGCGACATAATTTCTGAAAAAATGTCGTGAGAAAAGGTAGAATTGTTGACTTTAGGCCTCTAACTGTCAATGAGCATTTAAAACTGACCCGGGTTTGGCGTTTAAAATTGACCCACCATTTGGGTGTTGGAGATATGGAGCTGTAGGGCTGTGGTCAAGGCGGGCTACTGGTATCAGGGCTGGAAACAGCAACGAACCTATGTCGTGCACACGAGATATTTGGCGCTTGCGCCAACGAGTTCTCGGTGCGGCGAAAAGAGTATTGCGTTAAAATCCACAGGTATCCCTGCAGTGCTCTTGGAGAGCTGCTTACAGCTCCAACCACTAACATCTCTTGAGTTGCCTACCTGTATTGGGTCAACGGATGAATGGAAATCACCTTAGTAGCCGCCAAGTCAATAAGCACCATTGCTGCCATGCAAGCGGCCCATGGCGCTTAACAGGCGGAAATAGGCGTTGATATAGTCTCCGCGCACCTGCTGTAACGCGACCTTTGCTTCCAGCAATTCCTGTTCCGCATCAAGCACATCGAGCACAGTTCTTTGACCAACTTTTTCTTCATTAGTGATACCAAGCAAAGCTTTTTGCGCCGCTGCGATCTGTGCGTGCGCGGAATTGATGCGCGCTTTGGAAGCGGCCATGCCCCCCCAGTTGGAGACAATTTGCGAGTGCGTGCTTGCTTGTGCTGCTGATACTTCGAGGGTTTTTTGCCGATAGGTCGCCCGCGCGCGGCGGATTCTGGCCATCACCGCGCCACCTTGATAAAGTGGCATGGTACCGCTCAGCTTGATGTTAGCGGTGCGTTGCTGCTCGACGCTTTTGCTCACATCCCAATGACTATCAAAACCAGCTTCCAGCGACAGCTGGGGCAAGCGCTCTCCTCGCACCTGATCAATAGCAAACTGGGCAGCATCCTTGGCATAGAAAGCTGCGAGGATCCCCGGGTTCTCATTTTTTCCAATATTGATCGCCGCCATCAGATTACCGGCCGTTCGCTTTCCGCGCACCGCAGGATAAAATAGCTTCGTCGCGCCCCTCCCCGTCAGCCGCATATATTCGGCGCGGGCGGTCCGCAAATTTGCATCCGCCAGCGTTAATTCCGATTGGGCAGCACTTTTGCGCGATAAGGCCAGTGCCACATCTGTGCTGGTCACAACGCCTGCGTCATGACGACCTCTGGTGGCGCGTAATTGCTTATCCAACAGGCGCAGATCATTTTTGCGCAAGTCCTTGATAGCCGTATCGCGCACGACCGTTACATAGGTTGTGGCGACGTCCAAAAGTACATTTTGCTCGACATTGCGTAAGGCTTCGCGCGCCGCCAAACTATTGGCCTCGGCTTCACTAACCGCCGCGACCGTACGCCCACCGCGATAAAGAGGCTGGCTGAACGTTACCGAATAGCCGCGCGATGTGAAGGTGTCGTCAGTATCGCTACTGGCAGTATAGTCGGTGCTGCTGTTTTGGCGGGTGACGTCACCGTTCAGGGAAATAGTGGGGCGATAACCTGCCCCGGCGATATCGAGGCCCTCATCTACGGCGCGCAATTTCTCGCGCTCGGCATTGATAGTTGGATTGGTTGCCAGCGTACGCTGCAACGCCTGAGACAGAGATTCAGCATTAGCTGCGAGGGCAGAAGCGACCAATAGGCCCGCCACCATAAATCCCGACAAGAGACAGGACATAACCCTCCATCGTTTCGCAAGTCCCACCATTTTACTCAGATACTCTCTACACTCACACAATGTTTGATAGCCTAGACTATATTTTCCATCGCCCCAACGTCTACTAGCAAATGGGCGCAGGTCCTTCTATTCGATCATTTAAAAACTCTATGTGATATATATGATCTCTTGGAGAGAATCCTGATCACCCTCAAAGCTATTTCAACGTTTTTTTGACGCTAACCGCGAGATTATAGACTTTTGAACGTGGCAGATCGAATTTGGCGCAGATAGCCGCAACGGCGTCACGCAGACTGTTTTCTTGCAATTCTATCGCCAGTTCTTTGGCCAGTTCCTCCTGACTTAAAATGAACGCATCTTTATCGGCAGCGCCCACCACAATGACGATTTCGCCCTTGATCACCTCTTGTTGCTCAAAATACGCGGCCAGCTCTGGCAACGTCCCCGTCAAAACCGTTTCATGCAGTTTGGTTAGCTCGCGGGCAATGGCGGCACGGCGATCCCCGAAACAAACGCTAAAATCTCGTAACGAGGCTTTTAGACGTTTTGGCGACTCGAAAAATATCAAGGTGGCTTCACTGCTCACAAACTCCAGCAGGCGGTTTTTGCGCGCAGCTTTTTTGGGTGGTAAAAATCCGGCAAACAAAAAGCTGTCAGTTGGCAGGCCCGCGCTGACCAGTGCGGTGATCGGGGCGCTGGCACCAGGAATAGCCACCACCAGCAAATCGCGCTGCTTGGCTTCCACCACTAGTTTGAAACCAGGGTCAGACACCAACGGCGTCCCGGCATCCGAGATCAACGCCACACTTTTGCCCTCGATTATATGGGCCAGCAAAGGTTCAAGCTCGCGGTCGGCATTATGCTCATGATAGGATTGCAGCTTACCACAAATGGCATAATGATTGAGCAGCTTGGCAGAATGGCGCTTGTCCTCGCAATAGATAAGGTCGGCATTACTCAAAATACCAAGGGCTCGCAAGCTAATATCGGCCAGATTACCGATAGGGGTCGCAACCAAATATAGCCCTGCGGGCAGATCGCTGGCTAGTTGGCGCGATAACTGGGTTTCGACGGCGCGAAACAACATTTCATGCGGTTTTGATGGCGATTGCCCCATTCATGCTGTTCCCAATTGGCCACTTGTTTTTGCGCCCTTATTACTGTCATACTAACTGCGAATATTCCATCATAGATTATCGGCCCGCGCAATCAGTCTTGCTTGAGCCATGTTTGATCTCTAGTTTCGTGATGAAAATAGTGGGCAGGTACGGGGTATGGCAATTAGCGTGATCAAAATAGCTGCTACATTGCGGACGCGAAACCGCGTTAGCGCGCACGACGTATTGACCTTTTTGTCGATCTGTACCTTGTCGCTTGCGCTAAGCGCTTGTGGCAGCAGCAATCTCAACAAACCATTGGCCGGATCGGGCGAAATCACCCAAAATAGCGAGATTGAGAATCCCGGTACCATCGAGCAGGCGCAAACCCGCATTGCCGACACATCCGCACAAAGGATCCGCCAGCAAAAAGGCATCAAGGTTGCCCTTTTGCTGCCACTTGGTAACAAGGGTAACACCGCAAAAATAGCCACAGCACTCAAACAGGCCGGCCAATTGGCCATGTTTGATTTTAATAATCCCGATATCATCCTCACCACCAAAGATACCAAAGGCACTCCTGCAGGGGCCAAAGCAGCGGCCAGCGAAGCCATAAAATCGGGAGTAGAACTGATTATCGGCCCGTTGTTTGCAAAAAATGTCAAGGCAGCCGCTCCCATCGCGCAAAAAGCCGGAGTGCCGATGATTGCCCTGTCCTCAGATCGCAAGGTCGCAGGCAATGGGGTCTATCTGTTGAGTTTTTTGGCTGGACAGGATGTGGATCGCATCGTCTCTTATGCGGTAAGCCACGGCAAATCACGCTTTGCCGCCTTGATCCCCGATACGCCTTATGGGCATTTGGTCGAAAGCGCCTTCCAAAGCGCCGTACAAAAACATGGTGCCCGGCTCGTCGCCATCAAGCGCTTCCCGGTGGATCCCAACGGTATGCTTGGACCGATCGAAGAAATTTCCAAGCTAGCCCGCACCAAGGACGAAGAAACCAAAGAACCCATTGAACCCCAGATTGATGCCCTGTTCATTCCCTCTGGCCCCGATATAATTCCCACCCTATCGCCGATTCTACCCTATTTTGAGGTGGACACAACAGCCGTCAAACTGATTGGAACAGGCAGCTGGGACTATAGCGATATCGGCCGCGAAAAACCATTGCGCAAGGCCTGGTTCCCTGGCCCCGACCCAAAGGGTTGGCGCAAATTTACGCAGCGTTATGCCGCCACATTTGGCACCGCACCACCGCGGATCGCTTCACTTGCCTATGATGCGGTAAGCCTTGCCGTATCTCTTTCAAAACAGCCGCATGGGTCGCGCTTTACAAACCGCCAGCTGACCCGCAATTCCGGATTTGCCGGAGTTGATGGCCTATTCCGCCTACGATCAGATGGCACTTCGGAGCGAGGGCTCGCTGTGCTGGAAATCCAGAAATTTGGCCCTCGCGTCATTGACGGGGCGCCCAGCATCTTCTCGCGCACGGCCTCGTCCAGTAGCAATTTGCGGCGCAAAGGTTTTAATCCGTTTTAAGATCAACACGAAACCGGGCCTGTAAGTCTGGTGTTAGGACCATGCAGCGATTTTTCTTGCCAAACAAACTATAGCGACTGCGAGCGACCAGATTATAAATCATTTTTCGCAATGGTCTGGGAACAATTCTCAATCCTGATAATACGGGCCACAGGCCAGGGAGTTGCTTGCTGATTTCCAACGCGGCATCGGAGCACAAATAGCACTTGCCCTCCTTGACCGGCACAAAACTATCTTCACCAATACCTGCTAAATGTCGAGTCCCGAGAGATCATATGCCTTCAACAATGATGTAGCAAAGGGGCTCTGGACCGGGCTGAACATGAATGTTTAGTTCCTATCCCGGGCAATGATGAAATTCACACAACCATTGCAAAGATAGCACACACCATCGAAGATTATGATCTGTCGCTCGTCATGACGGGACAAGAGCTCTAGTCCTCGTTGGAACTCACGAGACGTGGGCCGGACTTGTCGGTCGGGGGTTCATTTTCCATCAATATACCAAGACGGCGGGCGACTTCATGGTATGCTTCAACAAGCCCGCCCATATCGCGCCGGAAACGGTCTTTGTCCAGCTTCTTGTCAGTATCAGCATCCCACAAGCGGCAGCTATCAGGACTAATCTCATCGGCCAGCACGATGCGTACCATATCGTTTTCAATGAGACGGCCAAATTCAATTTTAAAATCTATCAGCCTGATACCAATACCCGTAAACAGACCCGACATATAGTCATTGATCCGCAAGGCCATTGCCGTCATTTCATCGATTTCGGGAGGATGAGCCCAACCAAAAGCCGTGATATGTTCTTCCGATACCATCGGATCATCAAGCTTGTCTTCTTTGAAATAGAACTCGACAATGGAGCGCGGCAACGTCGTACCCTCTTCAAGGCCAAGCTTTTTGGCGATGGAACCAGCCGCCACATTTCGCACCACCACCTCAAGGGGAATGATTTCTACCGCCTTGATCAATTGCTCGCGCATGTTGAGACGTTTGATAAAATGGGTCGAAATACCGATTTCGGCCAGATGCACAAAAAGATATTCGGAAATGCGGTTATTGAGCACGCCCTTGCCATCAATCACTTCATGTTTTTTGGCATTAAAAGCCGTCGCATCATCTTTGAAATGCTGAACAAGAGTCCCTGGTTCTGGACCCTCATAGAGAATTTTTGCCTTGCCTTCGTATATCCGGCGTCTTTTGCTCATGATGCTGTCCCTGATGTTGCGCGATTATCCGTTAGAAGCGACCCTAGCCCATTGCTCAACCTGAAACAATGAGGCTGTTGTATCTGTCCCCTGCTGAGTTTTTCTGTTCTGCAATGATCTTTATTGATTTGCTGTCAATGTCAGTCTATCTGATGATAAGGGTCTGTCACCATCGAGTGGCAATTGCATTAATTTTGAAAGGATTGGATATGGGTGAGTTTGAAAAACGCGGCAAAGGAGAAGAGGGAAAGTTTGCTCTCGACAACGAAACCCGCTTCAAAGCTGAAGCACGACGTAACAAACTGCTGGGGCTTTGGGCCGCGCAGCTTATGGGGATCACAGGAGAAGAAGCTGCGAACTACGCCATCGAAGTCGTTAAGTCGGACCTTGAAGAAGTCGGCGAAGAAGATGTCTTTCGCAAAATTCGCAGAGATTTTGATGCCAGGAATGTAAATCTATCAGATCATCAGATCCGCCGTGAAATGGAACAGCTAATGGCGACGGCTGTTAAGCAGATCAGCGAGCAATCCTGATATAACGGTAAAAATCAGCTTTTTGAGTAAGATCAATGAGTCTCTTCTTCTTTATGTTAAGTTCGCCATACAGCTTATCGGACTTGCCGAGAAGATTATACGGGAAATCTAACCATAGGGAGGATGTTATGATCAAAATAATGGCGATCTTGTTCATTATGATTGCGCCAACACTGATGGGTATACTGGTTGTAGCCGTTTTGTCCATGTCTTCGCCAATCACGGGTGGTACGTCGTTAAGCTCACAAGGTACGACCATCTTGCTGGTGGTCGCGGGCGCAGCGCTCGCCGCTCTCCCTATCAGCTATTTCGTAGCAGGAAAAATCACTCGCACATTCAATAGCTAGGCTGTCTTACCGTAATAGACAGACACTTGCCGAGCCGCGCCTGACAAAGCCCAGTTTGCGAGCAGCTGCACGCGAAACATCAATGATACGACCACGGGTAAACGGCCCACGATCATTTATACGCACCACCACCGAACGCCCATTGCGGCGATTGCGCACTCGCACCTTTGTACCAAATCGCAAGGTCCGATGAGCCGCCGTCATGCGCCGCGAATTCATGATTTCTCCATTGGCTGTTCTGCGCCCATCAAGCGCATACCATGAGGCCCGACCGCATTGAGCTGCATGCGCAATGTTGACAATACTTACCGCTATTACGAGCACGCTCGCACCGATTGTCAACGGAGAACTACAAAACTGCTTGGTGATTTTCTTAACTTCGGTCATATTTCTTCACATACTCGCTTCTTGTCGTCATAAAAGGGCTTTAAGAGCAATCGATATGAACATGTATATATTTTCTATAAATAGTGCAACATATTGATTACATTGAAATTTAGAACTATTCTTAGTAAAAAGAAAGCTGTTTCGATATGAATGACGACGCGCTTCTTGCTCCTCTTGCTCCGCGCACGATCGCCATTTTCGGCGTGTTATGCGGTATTATAGCAGCTTTGATCTTTACGCTCTGGCCGCAAATCGATCTGTTTACCTCCGCGTTATTTTACAAAGGCAATGGCCGGTTTTTGCTGATCGGCAATCCCCTTGGTACCATTCCTCGCAGCATTTTCAAGATTCTGTTCATCACTTTTTGTGCCATGGCTCTAATCGGTTTGCTGGTCACAGCTTTGCGCCGCTCTCGCCTGTTTGGACTTGGGGTCCCCCACTGGGCCTATCTCGTGGCTTGTCTGGTGCTCGGCCCAGGCTTGCTAACCAATGCGATCTTGAAGGATCACTGGGGACGCGCCCGGCCCATACAGACCGAGCAATTTGGGGCCGGCGGCAAATTCACGCCTGCTCTCGTTCCAAGCCAGGCCTGTAATCGCAACTGCTCATTTGTATCAGGCGAATCCTCTTCCATCTTCATGGCGTTTTTCGCTCTTGCTTTACTATTGTCCAATTACCGAAAACTCTTGTTGGTCGCGGGTGTTTTAATCGGCAGCCTGTCTGGCCTCGTGCGTATCGGCATGGGAGGGCATTTTTTGTCAGATGTCGCCTTTTCAGGTATTTTCATGCTGCTGACGGCCAGCGCCCTTTACTGGCTTGTTTTCACAAAATTGGCTCCAAAAACATAAACGCTCCCCCATCAAATAATGAAAGAGCGTTCAATATTAGATCTATGCGAAACTTGCTATTTGCGCCGTAATGCCGGGTGCAGACTGGCCCCCAATATATGTTCAGAGCGACCAATCACATGATCCGAATTACCAACGATCAAAGGATCAGGGCCTCGCACCACATCCTGATCCTTGCCGGGATAGGCAAGCGTCGACAAAAAATGCTGCATGGTGTTTAAACGAGCACGCTTTTTATCGTCCGATTTGACGATCATCCAACGTGCATCCGCCGTATCGGTGTAAAAGAACATGGCTTCCTTGGCTTCAGTGTAATCGTCCCATTTGCCAAGCGAGGCGCGATCAATCGGCGACAATTTCCACTGTTTCAAGGGCTCACCCTCGCGCGATTTGAAACGTCGGCGCTGCTCTTCCTGAGTGACCGAGAAATAATATTTGTAGAGCCGAATACCAGACTGCACGAGCATACGCTCAAACATCGGGGTCTGGCGCATGAATTCAAGATATTCGTTGGGCGTACAAAAATCCATCACCCGCTCTACACCTGCACGATTGTACCACGAACGATCAAACAATACCATTTCACCAGCGCTTGGCAAATGCTCGATATAACGCTGATAGTACCATTGAGAACTTTCACGCTCTGTTGGCTTGTTAAGCGCCACGACCCGTGCGGCCCTTGGATTGAGATGCTCCATAAAGCGCTTTATGGTGCCACCTTTGCCAGCCGCATCACGGCCTTCAAACAGGATTACAACCCGTTCGCCGGTCTTTTCAACCCAGTCCTGCACTTTCAGCAATTCGACCTGCAGCTCGCGCTTATGGCCCTCATAAACCACTCGTTTGATTTTCTTTTTATACGGATAATCTCCACTTTCGAATGCTTCACGAATGGTGTCTTGATCATGGTGCAATTTGGTCAAAGCACCCAGCACGCCAATGCTTTGTGCAGCATTTTTTTTTGCCGCTTTTTTGACCTTTTTTTTACTCTTGAGTAGGGGCTTTACGACACGTGGATTGCGCTTGCCGTTTATTGATATTGCTGCTTCTACCATGATGGAACCACTCGCTAACTGAAATCATCTGAATATTAATTTCACTAATAATAACAAGTAAATACCTTATATCACATTAAGAATATAACTTTTTTATCATTCTCTCAAATGGCCAAGATCTAGAGGAGGAAGTACAGCCTCTTTTATCAGGTCTCTAGCGTCTTTTTATTAAATTTGCAAAGGTCGAAAATCGAGCAGTTTGGACAACCTGGCTTGCGCGCCTTGCAGATATAACGGCCATGTAAAATAAGCCAGTGATGGGCGTGCAATTTATAAAGATCTGGCACAATCCGTTCGAGAATTTCCTCAACCGCATTGGGTGTTTTCCCCGGGCCAAGCCCGGTACGGTTTGAGACCCGGAAAATATGTGTATCAACGGCGATAGTTGGCTCCCCAAACGCGACATTGGCCACCACACTGGCGGTCTTGCGCCCGACTCCCGGCAATTTTTCCAATTGCTCGCGATCAGTTGGCACTTCGCCACCAAAATCATCAAGTAACATTCGCGACAGGGCGATAATATTTTTGGCCTTGGTACGAAACAGGCCGATGGTGCGGATATACTCAATCAGCTTGGCTTCCCCCAGCGACACCATCTGCGCCGGGGTTGTGATCTTCTCAAACAAGGCTCTGGTGGCTTTGTTAACCCCCGTATCGGTGGCTTGTGCGGATAGGGCAACGGCCACCACCAGCGTATAGGGATTGCTGTAATTGAGCTCGCTTTGGGGTTCAGGGCGAGCTTCGCGCAAGCGAAAAAACAGGGCTTCAATTTCTACTTTTTTCAACTTCGAGCGGGAGAGACGCTTTTTGCGCACGGTGTTTTTGGGGCGCGTTTTTTTTTCTGATGGTTTTGTGTTCATGAATGATAACCTGCTGAAAAGAAATTTCTACTTTGGAATCTGGGCCTGTCATGGAACAAAATATAGGGACCGATCAACACTCCTCTCATTTTAGTGCACTATTATGATCGCATCGCTCCTTGTCCTCCAGAGGATTCTAGATCATGATGCTCATTGTTGCCTTTACAAGCCTGATCATTGACTTTTAGTTCTATCAAAAAGGCGCCTGGCCAGTACTTGGGTTTTTCGACCTTGATATTCTTATATTATATCATGCCTTCAAAGCGAACGATCGCGGTACGGATATATATGAAACCGTTGAACTGACCCCCAATCATCTGTCGATCATCCCTTGCGTGGAGAACAACGCCAATGGCGCTTCAATTCTTATTGGGTAAAACTGCGCGTCGCGGCAATAGGTGTCAGGTAGAAGCCTCCTCGCATGGCAACAAGCTGACCTTTGCAAAAATATTTTGTCCAATGATGAAAAATGCGATTTCACCAAAAGCCTCAATTAAGCCCTCGCCAAAATGCAGATCAATTAGGCGCTCAGAGCGATAAAAACTCAAAACCTACAAGAAACGGGTCGCCAGCCCGCCTTGACGCGCTTAATATCTTTGCCATGAACAAACTCAGTCAAATATCTGCGGCCCCGACCGCAAGCGATGATTATCTGCTTGTCCGTAACGCGATCCTGTTCATCAAGGACCATGCTCTTGAACAGCCCCCACTTGAGGAAATAGCCCATCATGTCGGTCTCGGCCCGACGCAATTTCACAAATTGTTCAGTCGCTGGGCGGGGCTGACTCCCAAAGCATTTTTGCAATCCCTGACCATTGATCACGCCAAGCGGCTGCTCGACGACAATAACAGCGTTTTGCAAACCAGCTTTAAAACTGGCCTGTCAGGAAGTGGTCGCCTACACGATCTATTTGTGCAATATGAAGCCTTGAGCCCGGGGGAATATGCCCGCAAAGGCCGAGGGCTCATCATACATTACGGCTTCCACGACAGCCCATTTGGCCTGGCGCTGTTGATGATGACGAAACGGGGCATAGCCGGGCTTGGTTTTGCCGATGGCGACGATCAACGCCATGAGGCGCTACAAGATATGATGCGGCGCTGGCCCAAAGCCACTTATACTGAAGATGAAACGATAACCGGCCCCGCCGCCAGTCGGATTTTTTCAACCGCAAACTGGCAAGCCGCTCAGCCTTTGCGGGTCGTTCTAATCGGATCTGATTTTGAATTAAGCGTCTGGAAAAGTCTGTTGCAAATCCGCCCCGGCCAATGCGTCACCTATGGAAATTTGGCCGCCAGCATCGACAAGCCACTGGCCCACCGCGCCGTGGGCTCTGCAGTTGGCCGCAATCCCATCAGCTTCGTCGTGCCTTGTCACCGCGTCTTGCGCAAAGGTGGCGCACTTGGTGGTTATCATTGGTCCCTGCCCCGCAAACAAGCGATCATCGGCTGGGAAAAGTGCCTGACAAAATAGTCAAAATGATAAAACGGAAAAAAGAGGCCCCGAGCGACCATTTGACTGGCCGGTAACGGGACCTGCTTTACGACGCAATACATGCTTAAGTGATCGAAATCAATATGGATTGATCGAGATCGGGTGGATCTCGCCAGACCGTCAAAACTCTTGCTTCAAGAGCGTGACGCGGTTTCTGGCGAGTGCCTTAATTCTTGACCTTTTAGGCTCCTAGCTCAGAGAATCCCGGAGACGTGCCATACGGCGCTTGCGGGCAATACGACGGGCTCTCTTTACCCGGCTAACACGCCGTTTGCTGCGATACCGGCGCTTTTTCGAAGCGTGGCGTTTTTTACGACCACCCCAGTGCCAGCTGCGACGCGGTCCAACATCGAGATGTACAATGCGATTGCCGCCATAGGTGCCGACACCTCCGCGTCCAGGCAAACTCTTGAGATAACGGGCCAGCGCATATTTATTGATACCGGGGACATAAAAGTCAGCGGCTGTACAATGCAAATGCTGTGAACGTCTGGCACCACCAATGCGACGATTGTGCCGATGAGAGCGATAGCCAGAAGTAATATGCAATTTGCGACCATAGTGAGCGGATACCTTTTTCAAAAGGTTACGCAGACGTTTGGGAAAACAGCTAGTTGAAACACCACGTTTTGCAACCTGGTAACCTAGACCCTTGCTACGAGTTCTCCAGCCGCGCTTGGTCTTTTTGCTGGCCGTCTTGCGTTTAGCGGACTTACGCTTTGCCGAACCACGTCGTGTTAGTTTACGTACTGACCGCGCGTTCAACCGGCGACCGATTTTACGTAGCGACTTGTTCTTACCAAATGATTTTTTCGTACGGCGTGCAACTCTTCTTTTGCGTACAGAACGGCGCGCACCCTTTTTCTGCCGGGTAGAACGGATCTTGACGCGAGATTTTGATTTTGATTTTGATTTTACTTTGGGCTTAGATTTAACAACCGAACGGCTGGCATCGTTTAGTATCCGCGTCGGGCGGATAGATGCAACTTTATAGCTCTTTTTTAGGGCAGCTTTTTTCTCGACGACACCACTCATGCAGCGAAATGATTTCACCATAACATCACAAGTTCTTGCACCAGCATTGCCCGGGGCAAACAAAAATGCCCCCGAAGCAATAACCACACTTAAAGCAACTTTAATACGATCACTCAACATTTTACTCATAACATCCTCTCCTAGTACGAACAACTGGCTTGCCAATACTCAAATCTCCGGCAACCGGTTTTACTAATAGGGCTACACTATTGATTGCCATGACCTGCGAGAAGATTTTCATCTTCAAGTGCAAATCACACTTAAATAGTGTATCCGGCGGCGTATAGAGGAGAATTGATGCAGTTGTCTACTAGAAACGTCATCCAGAGGATGCGTTCAAACAGCACAGATCGGAGTCTTTAACTCTGCATTTTCACAAATAGGGAGCAACATGCCCCTCAAAATCATTAGCCCGCCAGGCGGCCTAACCATCCCTCAACTTAACCGGATATGGACGCTATTCCCTCAAACATCGCCCATGTCCCTACAATATTTAACTAGAACAATCATCTATTATTATGATTAATAGTAAGTAAACCCAATAGTAAACGGGGTTCATTCTGTTACACACCTATATATGGGCCGTTTTTACTGTTGTTAATAAATTTGCTATCTTTGATGTTAACTTTTTCTGATCATTTGTGATTAATATTCCATTGAAATAACCGGCTTTTTCGGATTTTTGCTATTTTTGGACGAGCAGGTGCGATACTTATATTATAGTCGGTATGCCTGCGAGAACCACGGCCTTTTCCCGTACAGCACATTGCTTTCTTGCGTCTTCACATCAACAAAGATAGGCTACCGATGTTTTCCACAGCCTGACAACTCTTCTTCTTGCTTATCGAAAGACCTTTTCATGTCTCATACCCGTTACGATGTCCTTGGCATTGGCAATGCCATTGTCGATGTCCTGGCCCGCTGTCAAGACCAGTTTCTCACCGACAATAATCTCGCCAAAGGTCATATGCGCCTCATCGATACGGCAGAAGCTGACAGCCTTTACGAAGTTATGGGCCCGGCAATTGAGATTTCTGGTGGATCAGCCGCCAACAGCATGGCAGGACTGGCAAGCCTTGGCGGGGATGCGGCTTTTATTGGCAAGGTCGCCAATGATCATCTGGGAGAAGTGTTCGGGCATGATCTACGGGCCGCTGGCGTCACCTATCAGACAAAGGCTGTCAGCAAAGAAGGACGCAAACCTACTGCGCGATGCATGATCCTTGTGACCCCGGACGGTGAGCGCACCATGAACACCTTTCTTGGCACCTCTGTAGAGCTTGGCGTTGGCGAGCTTGATCGCCAAATGATCATAGAAGCCCGCATTACCTATCTGGAAGGCTATTTATTTGATCCTCAAGAAGCCAAGGAAGCATTTGTTGAAGCAGCCCGGATTGCTGGCGAGGTGGGGCGCAAGGTTGCCCTTAGTCTATCGGATGGTTTTTGTGTCGACCGCCACCGCGCAACGTTTCGCGCGCTGATCAAAAGTGGCATCGATATTCTGTTTGCCAATGAGGACGAGATTTTATCACTCTATGAAACACAAGATTTCGATAAAGCCTGTAATCAGGCACGCGCCGAATGTGATCTTGTCGCCATCACGAGGGGCTCTGTTGGCTCCGTGATCCTCACGCCAGACGAACGCATTCTCGTCCCTGCCGAACCCGTCAATGAGGTCGTCGATACAACAGGTGCCGGTGATCTTTATGCCGCCGGGTTCCTGTACGGCTATGCCAAAGAGCTTGAACTTGCAAAATGTGGACGGCTGGCGGCGCTGGCCGCATCCGAGATCATCAGTCATATGGGTGCCCGCCCCGAACATAATCTGCGAGACCTGGCGATTGAAAAAGGACTGTTGAAGGCCTGAGGGTCAGTGATGAGGTTGAGTTGGAACACCTACTAAACACTCAACACTGGAGCACAATAACCCCTACCATACCAATATCTCACCATTGGTATGCCAGAACAAACCAGTTTGATCTACATCCAGCCGATCCATTATGGCAATCAGGCCTTGCGCTGATTCGGGCGCATCAATCAGACCATTGCCCCCCGTCATATCGGTGCGCACCCAGCCTGGATGCAGCATCGCCACGCTGATCCCCCGATCCTTCAAATCAACCGACAAGGAACGCCCCGCCATATTGGCAGCCGCTTTTGACATGCGATAGCCATAAGAGCCACCCGAATCATTATCATCAATCGATCCCATACGGGAGGTGACAATGCCGACTTTGGCGTGATCCGATAAATGGCCAAGCAAAGCATGGGTGACGCGCAGAGGTGCTACCGCATTGATTTCAAACTGTTTGTAAATGGAAGCGATATCAAGATTTTCGAGTGTCACCGACGCCATGATGCCCGCGTTATTGATCAACAGATCGATCTTGTCGCCGCCTAGCGCCTCCACCAGCTTGTCGACATCCTGATCGTTCGTAACATCAACGTCCTCGATGATGCGCAAAAGAGAACTGCTCTTATTTCCCAGCTCATCAAGGCCTTGTGAGCGTTCCCGACAAACAGCGATGACCTCATCGCCGCGCTGCAAAAGCTGCGTACAAAATGCCAAACCGATACCCCGATTTGCTCCGGTGATCAGTGCTTTCATAATGTCATTCTCCTCACGATATAGCGGTGTAAACCTGTCTTAAATGGGTCGCTGAATCAAATTGAACAAATTCTTCGCTTCAAATCGATACACGCACGTCTTATGCTGGTCACTGTACTATCAGTTCTTTACATGACAGCGAAGGTTTCCACCATGGTGATGACAAATATCCAGCAATATTTTCCAAACCCAACGCAAGAGAGTGTTTTTTTCGCCAAAACGGCTTCCACTTTGGCAAACCTTGGGTTCAGAGGTGAAAACACGCTGCCAATCATAGCGGTCTGCCGTGATGAGATCTGCGCAAGCTTTGTTAGTGCTGCCGAACAGCATTGGGGCAATAGTTTTACACTTGGCGGCCTTGCCGGATTGCCCTTTGCTGGTAAAACCGGCATGGGAGCTGCCAGCCACCATGCCCCCGATAAATATGACCGAGAACGCTTCGTCATTTACGCCATGACTCATATTGGTTTTGGGCCAGACGCTGAAATCGGCGGCTGTGTGCGCCCCGGCATGGAACATCTCAATGGGGCTTGCGGCGCGCTGATGGCCTATACGGGGCAGCTCAAAGAAAACAATGTGGAAACCAAGGTTTTCACAGATGATGGGGAGTTCGGACTGCTCACTCATCGGCTAGCCAAAGTCGCGCCAACCGACAACCCCGACCTGATCGGCGTCACCAGTGCAGCCCTCAAAGCCATCCGTCAGGATATTGATGGGTTGGCTACCAGCGTGATCGATACAGAAAAAGCAGATTACGCCGTCTTTACCGGTACGCAGGTCCATCTGCCAGATGGCAATTACGTGCAAGCTGCAGACAGCTGGGTGGTGATGAACGGTCAGCGCCAGGACATCAATTTCAACAGCTAAATTGAACGAATTTTCATACAACTACCGACAGTCGTCGGCAGGTTTTTCTGAGTGCTTCTCAATATACTGAAGTATGATGTCATCAGTTATCTGACCACTTGTGGTACTGAAATAGCCCCTGCCCCAAAATCTGCGATCCCGGTACCTCTTTCTCTGTTCGGGAAACTCTTGCTGGATTTTTCGCGATGTGCGTCCTTTGATGACCCTCATCAAATTACTGATCGATACTTTGGAATGCACCGACACGAACATATGCACATGATCACTCGACAGCACACCACTGATGATAGTCACACCGAGTTCGCCACAGACTTGACGAGTGATTTCCCGGATACGCTACCGCATCTCTCCGCGCAAAATCTTGAACCGGTATCATCTCCTGCCTGGTCACCTAGTGCCTGAAAACAAAAAACCGAATCAAAAAATTGGTCGGGCGTTATATCTTCAGATCGACAATCACCGGTGCATGATCAGAGGGGCGCTCCCAACTGCGAGCCGGTTCTACAACCTGCATATAGGTCGCACACCCTTCCAGACTTGGCGTCATCCACACATGATCAAGGCGCCGGCCCCGATTGCTGGCCTGCCAGTCCTTTGCCCGATAGCTCCACCAGGTAAAAAGTTTTTCCTCGTCCGGTACATGACAGCGCATGACGTCAATCCATGACAGCGATTGCGCAACCTTGTCGAGATGCTCGACCTCAATAGGCGTATGAGAGACAATTTTCAGCATTCGCTTGTGTGACCAGACATCATTTTCCAGAGGGGCGATATTGAGATCCCCCACCAGGATCATCGGGGCATCGCGATCTTTTTGTTTGCGAAACGTTTTCGCCATATCGGTTAAAAAATCAAGCTTGTGAGCAAATTTTGGATTGGTCTTTTTATCAGGGGCATCGCCACCAGCTGGAACATAGAAATTGTGAATTTGCACGGGCTTGCCATTGCGCTTGACCCCCGGCATTTCCACATTCAGGTGACGGGCTTCATCAATACCGCCAAACACCGTGCGCTCAACGGTGCGCAAAGGCATGCGAGCCAAGGTCGCGACGCCATGATAGGCTTTTTGTCCGTTCAACTCGACATGCTCATAGCCCTGGGCTGCCAGCTCATCGAGCGGAAATTGCTCATTTTGGCATTTAATTTCCTGCAGGCATAAAACATCAACCTCATATTCTTGCAAAAACCGCAGGATCTGCGGCATGCGCAATCGCGCTGAATTGATATTCCACGTGGCCAGTCTGATGTTCATGGATGTTCCTCAGCTCCCCAACTGCGCTCGTATTAGCCCGGCCATCAAATAAATGGCTCTGCTATACGGTTCAATGTACTAATATTGGATGACCAAAACAGATGCAAGATCCATGGAGCCCAAAACTCAGGAGCAGCTTCGCGAGCAAGCGATAAGGCTGTGGCACAAGGGTAAAAAATACGCAGAGATCGCCGATATTGTCGGCGTTAGCGAAAACACCGTTGGCAAACATACCCAGGTAACACCAGTCTCAACTTTTTCCAGTTCCCATACCGAACGAAACGTGATTCCATGAGGTTGTAAACCAACCGACCATTATCTGACATGGAGGGTTGCCCCGTTTCAGAGTTGAAACGGGTATCATAAAACAAAGGTTTTTGAGAGGTGCGCCGCCATTCTCAAACAGTGTGAGCTGGTGTCACTTAATTTGAGCTGAAAATCACCTTGTTTGCGAGGCGTTACATCTATTGGTCCACAAGAAAACAAAAAACAAGACGTTCGGCTCAAATCTGGGGGATGAGCCGAACACCTGTTTACCGTTTCTACGGGCGTCGGGAGGGCACCGACGCTTAGTGATCGCCGCTTGGGATAGCAAGAGAGGGCTAAGATCCTAAGAACATTTGACGATTACCTTGACTCATAGATATGTTCTTTTTGAACCAATACAAGGCCACACGCAAAAAGGACTGAAAACCGGTGTTTTCTATCCGTTATCGCTCGACTATAGCCAACGTTCCGGGCATCTTTATTTTTCGCCAAATACGTTTTCAAGAGCAATATTTGAAGCAGCAAACAGCTTTTTGCCAAGCTTCTTCTCATAGTTCAGATTGCTGATCTCAATCCGCGTATGCAACCCTTGCGCATCTGTGATGACCCATTCTTTCAGCTTTATGTCTGGCAGAGAGAAAAACAATTGAATCTGACCAGCCGACTGGCCACTTCTGTCGGCCAATTTAATCGAAGCGCTGGTATCTGAACTTGCCAGGGCCAAAATCCGAGCATCCCGTTGCAAATCTACATTTTTGGTCAGCAACATTCTAAAGGGTGTTGATTCGAGGGGATATTTATTGACGGTCTTGAGATCATGATCTTCGATCGAGAGATATTCCCCGTCAGAAACGATGCGCAGGCGGCTGGGGCGTGCATAGTCAAAACGCATGCGTCCGGGGCGCAAAACATAGAACACTCCCTTTTGCACCACATTGTCAGGATTGGTCTGAATGAACTGGCCTTCAAGATCATTGAACTTTTGCATAAAGGTATTGATCTTTTGCAGCAGTTTGCGCTGATCTTCTGGCAATGCAGAGCTGTCACTATCAGGTTCAGCTGGCGTTACTTCGGCTGTCCAGGCACTCCCAGAAATAGCATTGACGGGGGGTTTTTCCTTACTGACGCGCACATCATCAAGCGCCATGGAGGGGACCGAGAACCCCACACAAATCAACAAGCCAGCAATCAGTAAGCTGGCATTCCAGAGCACAGCACCACACCAGTCTTCAACGTCAAAATCAGGCCCCGAAAATTTCATTAAAGTGTCCCCCTGAGGTTCGATACCAGCAATATTGCGGTTCTCGCCATCCTGTATTGATCAGATCAATGCTCCACACACTGCCGCATATTCCCAAACGCACTATTTGAGAATAGCATGGGCCGCATAAGTAATGATGCGTCAACTTCATGGCTAAAATTGGATCAATCCAGCACCATTGCAACTATCTCGGGGGTCGCTCATCAATCAGTTTGTATGAGTGTTATTTCGGCAACAAATCAAGCCGTACTAGTCGATCTGATCGAAGACAATCACATCCCCAGACTTTCAACAAAAAGCAGCCCGCACATATATGCGGGCTGTCAATTTTTGTTTTTGTTACAAAGCTTTAAGCGCAGTTACATTGCCGCTTCGGATGGATCGGCAGGTACGAGAATTTCGCGTTTACCAGCATTATTGGCGCGGCCAATAATCCCTTCATCCTCCATCCGCTCGATCAATGTCGCCGCTTTATTGTACCCAATTGACAAGCGCCGCTGAACATAGCTGGTTGAGGCTTTTTGATCGCGCACAACAATCGCCACCGCTTCATCATAGAGACTTTCAAATTTCTCTTTGGCAGTATCCTTGGCGCTTGGCAGATCCACTTCTTCTTGCAAGCCTTTGGTGACCGCTTCAAGATATTGTGGCACACCCTGGGCTTTGAGGAAGTTGGCAACCCGTTCGACTTCTTCATCTGAAACAAACGAGCCGTGAACACGAGTGATCTGGCCACCTCCTGCCATGTGCAGCATATCGCCCATGCCAAGCAATTGTTCGGCGCCCATTTCACCAAGAATGGTGCGGCTATCGATTTTTGAGGTCACCTGGAAACTGATCCGGGTGGGGAAATTGGCCTTGATAGTGCCTGTGATCACATCGACGCTTGGGCGCTGGGTGGCGGTAATCAAATGAATACCGGCCGCACGGGCTTTTTGCGCCAGACGCTGAATGGATCCCTCGATTTCTTTACCAGCCACCATCATCAAGTCTGCCATCTCGTCAATCACCACAACGATAAATGGCAGCTCTTGATAATCAAGCTTTTGCTGTTCGTAGATCGCCTGCCCGGTGCCTTTATCAAAGCCTGTCTGCACTGTATTGGTGATCTCAACGCCATGTTCCTTGGCTTCCTTGATGCGAGAATTATAACCGCCAATATTACGCACATTGATCTTCGACATTTTATGATATCGCTCATCCATCTCACGCACCACCCAATTAAGCGCAACGACCGCTTTTTTGGGATCGGTGACAACGGGTGTCAGCAAATGCGGGATGCCATCATAGATGGACAGCTCAAGCATTTTGGGATCGATCATGATAAATTTGCACTGCTCGGGCGTCAGATTGTACAAGAGTGACAAAATCATTGTGTTGATGCCAACTGACTTACCGGATCCGGTAGTACCAGCGATCAGCAAATGAGGCATCTTGGCAAGGTCAACAATATTGGCTGCACCAGATATATCCTTGCCAAGTACCAATGGCAGTTTGGCTTTATTTTCACCCGCGTAAATAGACTCCAATTGCTCACGCAGATAGACGATTTCACGCGTTTCATTGGGCAACTCGATACCGATTGCATTCCGTCCAGGAACAACCGCAACACGAGCCGAAATGGCGCCCATGGTACGGGCGATATCATCGGCCAGACCTATGATCTGCGCTGACTTGACGCCACGAGCTGGTTCAAATTCATACATGGTGACGATGGGACCGGGTTTGACGTCGATCACTTCACCTTTTACCTTGAAGTCCTCAAGCACCTGTTCAAGCAGGTCTGCCCTATTTTGCGATTCTTCGTCAGATAGAACGACACTTTTCGTACCAAGCGGCGTTGATTTCAAAAACTCCAGCGGTGGAAGCGAAAAACCATTCTGATGCGTATCCAGTAACGGCAATTGCTCGCTGCGGATCACTTTGGCGCGGCTCTGCTTCCTGTCCATTTCAGGATCATAAGCATAGACGGGGGCCGGCGGAGCGGACGCTTTAGCCTTTGGCATCTCTACTGACTGGCCATCCATCGATACAACATTGTTTTCCATTGGAGCCGTGTTGGCGCTCATTGGCGCAACAGCTTCAGCTGGCTCAATATTTTCGGTAGCATTGATCTGCACCTGTTCCAAGATAGAAGGTGCTGCTTGCTCGGCAACAATTGGTGCAGGAACCTTCGGTTCGATACGGCCCATATGATCAACATGACCAACAACAGGAATACGGTTGCTCTGATCGCTATATGGATCTACAGGAGCGCCGGGTTCCGCAATATAGTCGATGACGTCTTCATCAAAAGCCGGCGTTGATTTGTTGGTCGCTGGTTTCAGCAAAAGCGTATAATTGGACGGCTTGATCCCGCAAGCTGCAGAAAGTCCCCAAAAGCTCAGGATCGGCAAAAGGACATTGGCCAATAGTTTGGTAATGGCGGTGTTGACCTCAATGAACGATCCAGCAATCATCACGGAGCGCAAAACATGGTCGCCGATAAAGCCACCATGACCAACAGACAAAGGCCAGCCTTTGGCAACCGACAATGCTGCAAAAGCGCCCGCCAGCATGGCCAACGATAAAGGCCAAAGCAACAAACGTTCAATGACCCGGTTTGGTCTGATGAGTGCGAGCAAATGCCAACCCCATGCCGCCATGGGGAAAAACACCAATATGGATGCCAGTCCCAATGTCTGAAACAACAAATCAGCAATGATCGCCCCGCCACTACCAAGCAGGTTGGTAGCCACAAGATCGGTTGCATTGGACATGCTGGGATCATGATTGGACCAGGTGGCAAGGCACAACCATCCGGCAATCGCCGTCATGATCAAAAAACCGCCAAATAATCTCGTAAATGCGCGTTTTGCTCCCGAACCCAAACTATCTGGAAACAAACGCGTGTGCTCAATATTCGCTACTATCGACATTCCTCGAAGACCCTCGCTAAATAACTGAAACTATACGCTCCAAAGCCGATCTTGTGGTCTCAAGGTCATGCACCAAGGCGATACGAACATCGTTGTGAGCCGGATTTGCTCCCTTGGGTGCGCCGAGATCCTCTTTTGCAAGATAGGCACCTGGAAGCATTTTGACACCGCATCCTTTCCAAATCCTTTCCGTTGCTCGCTCTCCCCCCCCTAAATCACTCATTTTTATCCATAAAAAGAACCCGCCACCCGGTTTTTGGAATAAAATGTGGTTTTTAAGTATCTTTTCGGCCAGCTCCATCTTGTGCGCATAAAGCACCCTGTTCTCCTCAACATGAGGCTCGTCCGCCCAAATTTTAGCGCTGGCATATTGTACAGGAAGCGGCATTTGCGGACATGAAACATTGCGAAAACAGGCGTATTTTTCTATAAATTGGGGATCACCTGCTACAAAACCCGAACGCAGTCCCGGTAGATTTGAACGCTTGGACAAGGAGTTAAACGCCGCGACTTTTGAAAAATCGCCGCTCATCAAATACGCCGCTTGCAGTATACCCGTGGGTTTTTCGTCAAAATAAATTTCCGAATAGCATTCGTCGGCAAAGATCATAAAATTATTTGCCCGGGCCAGAGAAATAGCCTGTTGCAAATAGGCTTTGGGAGCAATCGCTCCTTGCGGATTCGATGGCGAACACAAAAATAAAACGCTGGTACGCTCTAATAGCGCTGCGTTTTCTTCAAGCTTATCAAGATCTGGCAAATATCCATTTTCTTGCGGAGCCTCCAGATATACTGGTTCCAACTGCGCGGCCAGGGCCCCTGATGCATAGACCTGATAAAACGGATTGGGAATGAGCGCGGCACGATTGTGACCTGGTTTCATGTCTCTTGCAGTAAACACCGCCGAGAACAAGCCCTCTCTCGATCCCATTACCGGAAGCAACATGCGATCCCGGTCAATATGCCCCGCCAATTCATAGCGCTGCTCGATCCAGCCGCCAATCGCATCGGCCAGTACAGGAATAGCACGAATGGGCGGATATTTGATATAAAGCTCATGCTTGTCCGCCAGCACCTGCTTGATAAACGGAGGAAACGCATGTTGCGGCGCACCAATCGTCATATCAATCGCTGGCTCAATACCTGGCCTTGCGTCGCCAAGCAGCTCACGCAAACGGGCAAAGGGATTAATGATCTCGTTGTTTGATTGCTTGTTCATCGCATTTCACCCATAAGCTAAAGAAAACGAATGTCCTTTCGGACGGAACGCCTTTGCGGCGGGCAGCAAAGGGCGAGATCCTTGCATCCCCAAATTATATAATGGGGTCCAGGGGCTAGTCCCCAGCGCGGTCCGCACAGGACGCCAGTCTGGCGAAGACATTCTTGCTATCTATAATGTGAGCGTTAACGAAGAGCAAAAGCAAATGAAACGCCATGAGACAACGCAGGTAAGGGTCGGCAATCTCACCATTGGCGGTAATGCGCCCATTCGTGTGCAGTCCATGACCAATACGGACACCGCTGATATTGAGGCCACCACCAACCAGATCGTAGCGCTGGCAAAAAGTGGTTCCGAACTTGTGCGCATCACGGTGGACCGCAAGGAAGCCGCCAAGGCCGTTCCTTATATTAAGGAAAATCTTGATGCGCTGGACGTTCATGTGCCAATCATTGGCGATTTTCATTATATAGGCCATACGCTGCTGCAGGAATTTCCTGATACAGCACAAGCTCTTGATAAATATCGTATTAATCCAGGAAATGTTGGCTACCGCACAAAACGATCGGATCAGTTTTCCCGCATCATTGAGATAGCAATGCAATATGACAAGCCCGTACGAATCGGTGTCAATTGGGGCTCTCTGGACCAGGAATTACTGACGCAGCTGATGGACGAAAATGCCAAAGCCCCTGCCCCGCTTGAGACACAAAACGTGCTTCATGAAGCGATTGTGCAATCAGCACTTTTGAACGCGGAACTGGCACAAAAAATGAGCATGAAATCGGACAAGATCATTCTTTCCGCCAAAGTCAGTAAAGTGCAGGACCTGCTGGCAGTCTATAAAATGCTCGCCGCTCGCTCCAATCATGCCCTACATCTGGGGCTGACGGAGGCTGGCATGGGCATCAAGGGTACTGTTTCCTCAACAGCGGGACTGGCCATTCTACTACAGCTGGGCATTGGCGACACCATCCGCGTGTCGCTAACACCTGAACCAAACGAGCCGCGCACCAACGAAGTTCAGGTCGCCCAGGAAATACTACAAAGCCTTGATCTGCGTCATTTTACTCCACAGGTCATCGCCTGTCCCGGATGCGGTCGCACCACCTCAACGGTTTTTCAAGAACTGGCACGCGATATTTCGGATCATATCCGGGAGCAAATGCCGCAATGGCGCTCAAAATATCCTGGTGTCGAACAGCTCGACATTGCCGTCATGGGCTGCATCGTCAATGGCCCGGGCGAAAGCAAACAGGCCGACATTGGCATCTCCCTCCCCGGCACCGGCGAAACCCCCGCTGCTCCCGTGTTCATCGACGGAAAAAAAGCCATGACCCTGCGCGGTGATCGCATCGCAGATGAGTTTAAAAAAGTGCTGGCTGGATATATTGAAGATCGATTTGGGGAAACTCAAGAGTGATCCTCAATATATTCACCTGATTAATGGTGACAAATTCCCAGAATTGAGAATGTCAAAACCATTCAAATCTATTATCATTGCTGAGGAAGAGGTATCCAAAGAGTAGCAATATGCGGCTAGTTTATGGCTTGTCCAGCAAGGATATCGCTACATGATAGCCTGGGGAATCGACAGCTCATCATGGGATGATGCAGTGGACTATGCAAGTCTCGAAATCTTCCCTACCGAGCCAGCTCCGGGCGCAGAGTTTGTGATGACGACTTGGCATGCTGATGAAACTTTGCATCCCGTATTCAGTTTTTGGAAAAAATGGGCGCTTCACCCAACTCTCGAACTAAACAAGGTCATCATAATACATATTGCTCGAGATGCGAAAAAGGGAAATTTTATCGACAAGTATTTACGCGCATCCTGATGCAGTTTTTCTATTGTCAAAAATGCTCACCCCGCCCTAAGACACCTCTTCGGGGTGGTCGATATCTTTGGTTTGTGTTGGGGTCACTGGCTCGGGAGGAGTGGCCGGGGCATCAGAGGGCCGGTCGAAGCAGCGTAATTGTTCGACCATTTTCGACAAGCGGCCATGAATACGCATGGAGAAATATTCGGCGATTGGTGGGAATTGTTGCATCATGCGATGGATTAATTCTCGTGGCAATTCAATAACTTCCAGCTCTTCACTGGCAATGGCCGTTGAAGAAAAAGTAAACTCGACGAGCATGGCCAGTTCGCCAAGCATGGCCCCTGGTCCGACCAGATGGATGCGCCGTTTTTCACCATTACCTTCGATAATTTCAGCCGACCCCGACAGCACCACAAAAGCCGCGTGACCCAACTGACCATCCACCATCAGCTTTTCACCGCGACGAAACAACAAACGCTCGGAACTAAACGCGATCATCGAGAGATGTTCGCGGTCCATGCCGCTAAAAATCGGCAGTTTTTGTAAAATTCCAACGTCTTTATCAAGAAGCATCGTTCTATCCCGGTGGTATCCTGAAAAGATCAGGTTCAGTTCGAATGAAATCGAGTATGTGTTAGGACTATACCGGCCACAAAACAGCGCAAAAGGACAAACTCTTCGTGCAGCCCCCATTTAGATCAACATTTACAAACAATACTCGCAATCAAAAGAGCGTATTGCAGTACTCTTCATCCATCTACAACAAATATACTCGCTGCAAACAGACGTTGCGACGCTTATTTTTGATGAGCATGAACTGAACTTAACTCAATAAATCAGATTCTATCCGCGCTTGTCCAGATGTGAGCACCTAGTTTAACAAAATATTAATCAATTTTTGTCAGCTGGTGCCTTAAGGAACCAGCTTGTAGCCACCAGCTTCGGTCACCAGTAATTCGGTGCTGGAGGGATCTGATTCGATTTTTTGACGCAAGCGATATATATGAGTTTCCAATGTATGGGTCGTGACGCCCGCATTATAACCCCAAACCTCATGTAGCAATATTTCGCGCGTCACCACCTTGTGGTTAGCACGATAGAGATATTTCAGGATAGAGGTTTCTTTTTCAGTCAGCCGTACTTTCTGGCCATCTTCCTTTTCCAGCATTTTTTGCGCGGGACGGAAGGTAAAATGGCCAATGGCAAACACCGCGTCATCGCTTTGTTCGTGCTGGCGAAGCTGGGCTCTGATACGCGCCAGCAAGGCTCCAAACCGAAACGGTTTGGTCACATAATCGCTGGCCCCGGACTGCAGCCCAAGAATTTCATCGGCCTCGCTATCATGACCGGTTAGCATGATGACCGGCCCTTTAAAGCCATCGGAGCGCATCACCTTGCAGACTTCACGTCCATCCATATCGGGAAGGCCCACATCGAGCAAAACCAGATCGACATGATTGCTTTTCATCAACTCGATCGCATTAACCGCGCAGTTTGCGTCAAGAGTTCCAAATTCATTATGTAAATCAAGTTGTTCTACAAGAGAGGTGCGCAAGTCTTCGTCGTCATCAACAACGAGAATGCATCGCTTCGTGCTCATAAAAGACCTCTTTTGTATAGGGTTTGCTTTTGCCAGTATTCAAATTGGTTTATGCTCCATGTTACACGATTGCACAAGGAAATAGCAGACAATGACACTGGTTTGTGAACGAAAGTGAAAAAAAACAAGGTTAACAAAAAAGCCATGATATTGAGGACGGTCTCTGCGAGAGCCACCAATGGCTGGCTGAGAATTGGCAATCGGCTATTTCTCTGTCAGCTGGGTCGCGCTGGGCGCTTTGCTCGTAAAGTTGAAGGCGACGGCACAACCCCCATCGGTATCTGGCCAGTTGTGAGCGTCTATTATCGCGCTGATCGCCTTAAAAGACCCAAAACCATGTTGCCGGTCAAGACCCTGCGCCCCGAACATGGCTGGTGCGACGACCCGATGGATCGTAACTATAACAAACCCGTCACGTTCCCCTATTCCGCAAGTGCAGAGCGGCTATGGCGCGAGGATCATGCCTACGATTTGATCGTCGTGCTCGACTATAATTTTTCGCACCGCGCAATGAACCTGGGTAGTGCCATTTTCCTGCATCTTGCCCATGATGATCAGCGCCCGACCGCTGGTTGTCTGGCTTTTTGTGAACGTGACATGCGCATGATTTTGAAGTATTTGAGACCGGGCGACCAAGTTGTTGTAAGAAACTGAAAGCGATGATCAAAAAACCATTCATTTTTTTTTTTTTTTTTAATACCCAATTACAAAAAATTTCGTAATTGGTTCTTTGTTCTGGGCTTCATCTATTCTTTTGCCATGGTTTTTATTTCTCTATGAAAATGGCTCGCTCATTGTCCCTCTTTTTGGCTTACCGCTTCGACATCGCAATAGCTGTTTAATAGATATCACACTTGTTTTTCTGGTCCCCTATATATTTGTGATTTGGTGGTATGTGAGAAAAATCGACAAATAGTCAGCCCATCTGCCATGTTTTGATGGCTTCAACCGGATATAGCAGCATAATGATATTGAGGGTGAGATTATCGCGAATGATGAAACCGACTGTTAATTCAAGAACAACAATCAACAGCACCGACAGCCATATGGGGACGCGCCAAGCGACCACAAAACCAATGACCATAAACAAGATATCACTGGTGGAATTCAATACACTGTCGCCGAAATAATCGAGCGCAATGGTGGCTTCTCTGTAGCGGTTGATAATGAAATCTGTATTTTCAAATATTTCCCAGACGCTTTCGATCAGCATGGCGATGCTAAGTCGTGCACCTATGGAAACAGACCCAAGCAGCCACGCCAGGGCTCCGTAAAACAACAGGCCATGGATGAAATGCGACGGGGAATACCAGTCAGTGATATGCTGCGAATTCTCCGAACTAACAACAATCCCGTGCCAGAACTTGATCTCACCGCATTTGCAAATAGCAGGCTGGCCCATCCACAACAACACGCCAATACAAGCGGCGAGTATTGCCCCGGCAAGCGCCACATAGCGCAATTGAATAGAGGAAGTATTTTGGATCATGATCGTCCTTCACTAGCAATATTGGATTTAATCCATTCGCACCGGCAGGCCAGCATCCTTCATATATTGCTTGGTTTCACCAATGGAAAAAGTACCAAAATGAAAGATTGAAGCCGCTAGCACTGCACTGGCGTGGCCATCACGCACGCCTTCCACCATATGTTCTAGCGTGCCAACGCCGCCAGAGGCGATCACCGGCACGGACACCGCATCCACAATGGCCCGCGTCAAATCGATATTGAACCCGGACTGGGTACCGTCTTTATCCATGCTGGTAACAAGAAGCTCCCCTGCCCCCAGCGACACCACTTCTTTGGCAAAATCAATCGCGTCAATGCCGGTTGGCTTGCGCCCGCCATGAGTGAACAGCTCCCAGCGCTTGGGAGCGCCATTCGCGCTAACCTGTTTGGCGTCTATGGAGATGACAATACATTGATTGCCGAATTTGTTGGCGGCCCGGCGCACCAGATCACGATCATTAACGGCGGCTGTGTTGATGGCCACCTTGTCGGCACCAGCTTCAAGCAGCTTACGCACATCACCCACTTGACGCACACCGCCACCAACCGTCAGCGGCATAAAGCAATGCTCGGCTGTTTTCGACACCACATCATAAATGGTATCGCGATTATCACTGGAGGCTGTAATATCGAGAAAAGTCAGCTCATCTGCGCCCGCCGTATCGTAGGCCTTAGCGCTTTCAACGGGATCCCCAGCATCAATCAGATCAACAAAATTGACGCCCTTGACGACGCGCCCGTCTTTAACATCAAGACAAGGAATGACCCGCACTTTCAGCATAATTTCTCTGTTCCCGTTTTTCAGCCCTGCAATGTTTCATAGCAGTAAACAGCGGGAGAAGGATTGTAAATGCCATGACAGTAACCGCAAGATAACCAAGCGAATTAAAAATGCCGATCTGTAGCCAAATCTGTTCCATGACAAAATCTTTCATCTTTTTATATATAGAGAATAGGATGTTACAGCGTTGATTGCAATTCACTATATGGTCGCAGCAAGATATGAACCCCCGAATAACCATTTATATCACAGATGGGGTCGGATCTATTTCGACAGTAATGCCAGCGCCTTAGCAGGATCAAGGCGGCCATCATAAAGCGCACGCCCAGAGATCGCTCCTTCCAGAACGCCGTTTTCCGGGCGTATCAGTTCGACGATATCGTCAATCGAGGCCAGTCCACCAGAGGCGATCACAGGGATGGATACGGCTTGCGCCAAAGCCCGTGTCCCCTCAAAATTGAGACCCTTCAATATGCCGTCACGGGCGATATCCGTGTAGATGATCGCCGCCACTCCGGCATCCTCAAATTTTTTGGCCAGATCAATGGCGGTGAGTTCCGACAGCTCGTCCCAGCCCTCGATTGCCACCAGGCCATCACGCGCATCAATGCCCACCGCGATTTTGCCGGGAAATTTTTTGCAAGCCTCGATCACCAGCGCTGGATTGCGCACCGCTACAGTGCCAAGAATGATCCGCGCAATACCCTTGTCGAGCCACATCTCAATGGTTTCCAGATCGCGGATCCCGCCCCCTAATTGTGCGGGGATCGAAATAGCGCCAAGAATTGCCTCTACCGCCGCGCCGTTCACCGGCTTGCCCTCAAACGCACCGTTCAGATCAACAATGTGCAAATATTCAAAGCCTTGGTCTTCAAAGCTTTTGGCCTGCGCGGCCGGATTGTCATTAAACACCGTGACGCGCTCCATGTCGCCAAGTTTAAGACGCACGCACTCGCCGTCTTTTAGGTCAATGGCTGGGAATAGGATCATATTTTTGCTCTGAAATTTTCGCATTTAGCCACGGTGTCATCCCCGCGAAAGCGGGGATCCATACGCCGCAGTATCAGTAATTTAATTGCAAATCTAGGGGTTATGGTTCCCTGCCTTCGAGGGAATGACAATTTACGTCTTTTTTAGAATCACTTACGCAATAAAAACGCTCATTCATTAGATTTTGCGACAATTAGAAATGGTTATCCACCTCCTATCCTGACAAAATCTAATCAACAGATTTCGCACCCTATGAACCGAAAAATCGAGTTGTGTCAAATAGGCAAGCTAATATATTTGGTGACGTCAAGGGATCATGATCCCATCAAGGCGACCACTTCAAAAAATTAGCGATCAAAGCCAGGCCCAGTTTCTGGCTTTTTTCGGGGTGGAACTGGGTGCCGACAATATTATCTTTTGCAACCATCGCGGTCACCGGACCCCCATAATTGGTTTCCAGAATATCATTGGCTGGCAATGTTGTCTTAAAATGATAGGTGTGGACGAAATAGGCGTGCAGACCATCAGGGCCAAGAGGAATTCCATCCAGCAAGGCGTGATTGTTCATGACATCCAGAGTATTCCAGCCCATATGTGGAATTTTCAAATCAGGATCACTCGGCTTGATCTTTTCGACCTCTCCCGCGATCCATGAAAGGCCCCGGTGAGTGCCATGCTCCAGCCCCCGGTCGGCCAGCAATTGCATGCCAACACAAATGCCAAAAAACGGTTTGCCCAGTTTGTGAACACTCTCGGTGAGCGCATCGACCATGCCATCGACGGCGTGCAGACCACTGGCACAATCGGCAAAAGCACCAACGCCGGGCAACACAATACGCTGCGCTTTGCGAACCTCATCGGGATCGCTGGTCAGCTTGATCTCAAAACCGGTATCACTTTCCGCATTGGCGCGCGCAAAACTTGAATGGGCCGAGTGCAGATTTCCCGAGCCATAATCAATGATCACAACACTCATATATTTGCCTCGTTCGAAATAACCTTTTGCAACGATGACCAGTGCGAGAAAAATCGCCGCTCACACTCGATTTTAGAATGCCCGGCAATGGCCCCGATCATTTGATATTGTTGGCGCTCCAAAACCGCTCTCCTGATATCATTGGCCAAAAAGCCAAGTGCAATCGACAGCCCGACAAACAAAATGCCGCCAGCGCCGGGAACACCTCCAAACAGATGCGCAAGACCGGTCAAGAGGCCGATGGCTACGATAAAGCCGATCAATGGTATCCACAAATGGTGATAGATCATCCAGAATACGGAGCCGGTCATCGCCCAGAATGAAAAGCCATCCTTGACAAAAATCAGCTCATCGGCCCGCGCCACCAATTCTTTTTGTGGCTCAATGGGTTCGTAAATTGTGTAGCTTAGATCTTTCATGGTGAAGGTCCGTCTTTGATACTGATCCCTTGCGGGCTAACTGCCCAGCTTGCCCTTGGTGGTTGGCAACTGATCGGCTTGTCGGCGATCAATCGTCAGCGCGGCCCGCAAGGCGCGCGCCAATGCCTTGAAACAGCTCTCAATAATATGGTGATTATTCTCGCCATAGAGATTTTCAACATGCAGGGTCAGTCCGGCATTTTGTGCCAGCGCCTGAAAGAACTCGTGAAACAGTTCCGTGTCCATATCGCCTATTTTATCTCGTGGAAATTCCACATTCCAGACCAGCCAGGGTCGACCCGAAATATCAACGGCGACTCTGGTTAACACTTCATCCATAGGGATATAGGAAAACCCATAACGCCGGATGCCCTTCTTGTCGCCAAGCGCTTTAGTGAGCGCCAGCCCAAGAGCAATACCCGTATCTTCTGTGGTATGATGGCCATCAATGTGCAGATCGCCTGAAGCGCGCACCTTGATATCGATCAAGGAATGGCGCGACAGCTGCTCCAGCATGTGATCCAGAAATCCTATACCGGTTTCCACATCGTAAGTACCGGTTCCATCCAGATTGATGGAAACGCTGATCTGGGTTTCTTTGGTCTCTCGCGTAACAGAGGCTTTGCGCATTATATTTTCCCGATTTAACTCATATTCACTTTTGCAAATCTATGTAGCAGCATCCGTGCCAAAGGACCAGAAAGAGTTTAGATCGCCCCTGCCGCTAGCCGCACGGGCGATTAAACCCCTATTCAACGCCCTCCCCAAGAGCAGCTGGATCTTCCGTGCGGACATCGCTGATGGTGCGCTTTACCAGTCCCTGCATGGTCAGGCCTTGCACAATGATCGAGAACACGACGACCGTATAGGTAATCGCCAATATCACCGGCTTGTACTCATTATTGGGCAAGGACAGAGCCAATGCCACGGAAATGCCGCCGCGCAAACCGCCCCATGTGAGGATGGTGATGGCGCCCTCGGTAAATTTTTCACGCAATGATAATAGTTTGATAGGAATGCCTACCGAGATGAAGCGCGCAGCAAGCACGATGGGGATGGTCAGTAAGGCAAGGCCTGCATATTGTAAATGCACGCCGATCACCAGCACTTCAAGACCAATCAGCAAAAACAAAACCGAGTTCAATATTTCATCCGTCAGGTCCCAAAAACCAAATACCGCCTCACGGGTATTATCACTCATGGCAAACTGGGCCCCGTGATTGCCAATCAACAAGCCAGCCAGGACCATAGCGATTGGCCCCGATACATGCAGCTTGATGGCCAGTGCATAACCGCCAGTGACGAGCGCCAAAGTAATCATCACCTCAAGATTATGATCATCCAGTGCACGCATCATCTTAAAGGCGATATAACCAGCAACAAGGCCCAGCACTACACCACCAAGCGCTTCAATCACAAACAGTTGGGCAATATCCATTGCACCAACCGGACCATGCCCCCCTACCCCTGCAATCGCCAGCAGAACCGTAAAAACAACCACGCCGACGCCATCATTAAACAGGCTTTCACCAGCGATTTTAGCGTGCAGCAAAGGCGGCACATGTACAGTTTTTAAAATGCCGAGCACGGCAACAGGGTCGGTTGGTGATATCAGCGATCCAAACACCAGCCACCAGATGAACGGCAACTCAATGCCAAACAATCCGCCAAGCAGCAACATGACGATGGCAATCATGAAGGTTGATAACAACACGCCAAGAGTGGCCATCAAGGAAATCGCCCATTTGCGCGAGGCCAGTTCCGCCAGATCAATATGGATGGCACCGGCAAACAGCAAGGCGCTCAAAAAACCGTGCATCAAAGCTTCATGGAAATCGATGGCGTCGAGCGCACCGCGTACCGTATCGCCAATCACCAGGTCTGCAAAAACAAGATCGGCCAATACAATGCTAGCGGAGGCCGCAAGTGCCATCACCACAAGCCCAATGGTATGAGGCAATTTCAACCATTTGTGATTGGCAAAACCAAACAACGCCGAAAGCGTCAGCAGCAGCGCAATAATATCAAGCAAGCTCATGTGTGAAAGGGTCCATTAAAAGTAATCGAGAGTCCAATTTCATGTCATGGTTTTTTGAAATTGCTGCAACATTCCTTCACCCCAATCCATAAATCCACTTGGATTGGTGGGAATATCATACAGCATGACAGCGCCATTCAGGGAGTAAACCAGAGAAACAAGGGTCAATATCAGGCTCATGGCAAACAATGACCCTCCACCAACAACCATAGAAGCAGATGCCAGAACAATGGCAATCTGCATGAGGGTCACTCCGACTTTATAATAGTCGCCCTTCGCCAAAGCATTTTTTCTGATTTTTTCCTGCGCTCGCGCCTTTTTAAAAATTTCCAGTTTTTCATCACTATATCGATTGGCTTTTTCCTGCCAATAGGCCGCAAGCTTTGGTGCATCAAGTTTCTCAAAAAGCCTGGCGGCAATTTCGGTATCAGTATGACGGATATTTTTGGCCTGAAAATAGGCAAACTTGTTCGCCGACTCTATATGCGCTGACATGGCAATTTTATCAGTCTCAGTATCGGCCAAACTGATGATAGACAACAATGCCGCTAACGCTGCAATAAACAGGGGTATTTTTGAATGTTGCGGCTTATGCAACGCATCTTTTAGCTCTTTTCTAAAAGCCAACAAGGTAGATTGTTCGCCTTGATCAGTTTCACTCATATTACTTATCCCTCTATAAAAGATGATACCCCCTGTATTAATATTTTTGGCACCCCCGCTAGCAACCCTTGAAAAACCTCACCACCAGACCGGATTAATTAAGCAATATGCCATCAGGATACGCCATCTGGCGCACCAAACAACCATTTCCATGGCCGGATATCGACGCTTTCAAAAACCCCCGCAATCGCATAGGGATCGTTGGCGGCGATCTCCCTGGCAGCTGCCAAACTATCGGCTTCAACAATCACCAGACTACCACGGGGCTCCAGACCGTCTTCGCTCATAAACGGCCCAGCACTTTTCATCACATCTCCAAGACTGTCCAGATAGGCCAGATGTTTGTCACGATTTTGCGAACGAAGTACCAACCCCTCCCCAGGCTTGTCCGTGCAAATAAAAGCATAAAGCATACAGCTCTCCCAATAGTTTGATTTTTAACAAAGAATGGTAGAGCGCAAGGCGCGAAGCGTCCAGCTAAAAAGACCGACCATATGCTGTCTGGTCGCTTATTGCCAAAAAACAAAAAAACCGAAAATAAAATTCACGACCAAGCAGAGATTGACACATATCCATAATTTGGGATTGCTGTAGTAATTTTAACACTTTGTTAACTCAGTTTTTATTAATTGTTATTATAATTTGTTCTCACCTATTTTTTTTGTAAGATGGTCGCAAAATGGTATTGCCGGTTTGTTTCGTTCAGTTATTATTTTGTTTCATTAAGTACCCTCGTCTGTTCGATGAGGTCGTAAGTATAGCTTTCCATAAATCAGTTGAATTATTTGTACGAATCCAAGTCTTCTCAGACAAGGATAGGTTTATTGATTCGATCAATAAACGAACACATTTTCAATGGCTTGGAGGGAAACATGAAATTACGTACAGGGCTATCTTGTTTGAGCATATTGGCGGCTTTTGCTTTAAATACATCAGCGATGGCAAAAGAAGAAAGTAAACAATCGGAAGCCGGAAACTGGTCGGGTTTCTCATTTTTTGTAGGAATCGGGACCGGCTCGGTCGATCATAATATCGACGAAGATCATACCAATCACGGATATGAGCGCGGCTTCGACTATGACATCTTCAACAATTTTGATGAAATTACTGATGGTATCTTTGGTACTTTCGGCATTGGCTATGACCGTCAGGTTTCGGAACGTTTTGTCCTGGGCCTTTTTACCGACTTTGATATTTCCAGTAGTGGTTCAACCAACAGCTTTACAACAGATTGGATAGATGAAAGAGATCAGTTTATCTCAGATGGTTTTTTCACGACAAACGAATCTACCAGTCTTGAGCATAAATATAGCTGGAATGTTGGCGGGCGTTTTGGTTACCTGGTTCGCCCAAACACCATGATTTACGGCCTTGTGGGATATACTCGTGGAAAATTCCATCAAAATTTCGGATTTAATGGTACGGTCGGCGCGAGCGCTCTAACCAGCTCAACAAATTCTTCACGGGATCTGACATTTCATGGCATCACTCTTGGTGCAGGCTTAGAGCGCAGGCTTGCCAATAACCTGTTTATTCGTGGTGAATATCGTTACACCGATTTTCGTAAAAAATCGACATCCGACCGCTCTGATATTGTGCTCAACGGCCCCAATGGTTATTCAGTCACATCTGATGGTGAAACATTTGATCCATCCAATCATACAGGCAGAATTTCGCTTGTTGTAAAATTCAACTAAAGTCTGGCTGGACAATTGACTAAAACCAGCTCGCGAAAGTGTTGGCTCACGATTGATGGATTCCCATACAGTCGTTGAAATCTGATTTCAGGACGAAATAAGGGTGAGTCAGAAAAATGGACTGATCTATCAATGGGCAAAAAGAGGCACGCGCCCGCGCCAGCCAAAGGATCAGCGCTATGCTTCGTGCTATATTTTTGGTACCGTCTACCCGCAACGCGATGTCGGGGCAGCACTCGTCATGCCCTATGCCGATAGTGAGGCCATGCAAAACATCTTGATGAGATCAGCAAAAATGTCAGCCCGAAAGCTCATGCAGTCATCTTGATGGACGGAGCGGGCTGGCACAAATCGGGCGATCTCAATATCCCGAAAAACAGCTCCGTCATGCTCATCCCACCCTATTCTCCTGAACTTAACCCGGTCGAAAATATCTGGCAGTTCCTGCGCCAGACCTACCTGTCAAATCAGGTCTTCGAAGATTATGACAAAATCGTCGATGCCTGCTGCAATGCCTGGAACAGCCTGATAAACGAAGCAGGCCGCATCACATCAATCGCCTCAAGAAAATGGGCAAGCAACGATCAATGATTTTGCGAACTGGTATTAGACAAACAATTTAAAAGCCCTGCTTGGCCGAGCAGGGCTTTTTTATGCCTGGATATATTCTATTTGCGACACCTTGGCTGATGTTGTGGGGACAACTCAGCTCACGAATAGCATCCGGGTCGTTCAACCGGCAAAGTATGTGATCTCTGACCACACCCAAAGAACGTAGGTTTCTATGTGGTTACTAAAATTCACGACCAGGCAGAGATTGGAGTCATATCAATAATTGGAGTTAATCAAATAAATTCAGCACTTTAGTTAACTCAGTTTTTGCTTTGTTTCATCAAGTATCTTCGTTTGTGCAATCAATAAAAAAACAAATACATCTTAACGGTTTGGAAGAGAAAAATGAAATTACGCATGGGACTATCCTGTTTGAGCATATTGTTGGCTTTTGCTTTAAATACGTCCGCGATGGCAAAAGAAGAAAGTGAAGACTTGGGAGAAAGTAAATACTTAGGAGAAAGTAAATATTTGGAAACCAGAATCTGGTCAGGTTTCTCATTTTTTGTAGGAATCGGGATTGGCGTGGGCGATCATGATGACGACGATGACGACGATGACGACGAAGATGTTACCAATCTCGGAAATGAGTCCGACTTCGACTTTTTCAACGGTACTATCGGCATTGGCTTTGACCAACGGGTTTCGGAACATTTTGTCCTGGGCCTTTTTACAGACTTTGATATTACCAGTATTAGTTCAACCGACAGCTTTACAACGGATTGGATAGATAAAAGAAATAGGTTTATCTCAGATGGTTTTTCGACGACAAACGAATCCACCAAACTTGAGCATAAATATAGCTGGAATATTGGCGGGCGTATTGGTTACCTGGTTGACCCAGACACCATGATTTACGGCCTTGCTGGATATACTCATGGAAAATTCCATCAAAATTTTGGATTTAATGGTACGGTCGGCGCGAGCGCTCTAACCAGCTCAACAAATTCTTCACGGGATCTGATATTTCAAGGCGTCACTCTTGGTGCGGGCTTAGAGCATAGGCTTGCCAATAACCTGTTTATTCGTGGTGAATATCGTTACACAGATTTTCGTAAAAAATCGACATCCGACCGCTCTGATATTGTGCTCGACGGCGCCAATGGTTATTTAGTTACATCCGATGGTGAAACATTTGATCCATCCAGTCATACGGGCAGAATTTCGCTTGTTGTAAAATTCAACTAGAGCGGTTTGCGTTCACTCAGAATCATTTCAGCTGGCGGTTTTGCTCCGTTTTCGGCGCAAAGAAACTTGAAAATATCCAGATATATCCTGCATTTCTTCACTTGAAACCGAACC
>JAAETJ010000506.1 GCA_024228495.1 bacterium
ATCCGCAAGAGGGGCAAATTTTTGCCCATTCATGCGATTGTTTCGCATCTATATCATCTTACGCGCCGGTAGCTCAGCTGGATAGAGCACTAGACTACGAATCTAGGGGTCGGGGGTTCGAATCCTCCCCGGCGCGCCATTGATTACAGTGGGTTAGACGATTTTCCACAGGGTAGATATTTTCCCGGGGTTCCGACGGGGTTCCTTTGGGTAGTGCTATCCCATGTTCATGTAAGTGTCCCCAATTTGATTTATGAGCTCATCCTCTTCATGTCTTCCAAGCACAAACATAGTGACAAACAGAAGCGCATCGCTGAAATTCTCGATCAAGTTTCCCTCCTTGCCAGCGAGTATGGCAAATTGACAGGTAAGCCACTCGGCGTCACTGGGGAGGTTGGTGAGTACAAGGTTTCCTGCCTTCTCGACCTTACACTGACGCCGCCGCGCCAGCCTGGCCATGATGCAACAGGCGTTGGGGGGCGGAAATATGAGATCAAGTCGAGGATTACTGGTAAGCCGATAAAACGTAGCAAACGTACCAGTAAGATCAATATCGACGATCAGTGGGATGCAGCCTTGCTATGCTGCTTGGATGATGATTTGCAGCCTATCTGCATCTATGAAGCGGATCGAGAAGCTGTCCTTCAAGCTCTCCTTAAACCGGGCAGCAAAGCACGCAATGAACGACATACTTTATCAATCTCGCAATTTATTAGCATTGGCAGGTGTGTATGGCCTGTTGATTGACTTCCCTGTTTATGCCTTTTCTATCGGACAAAGTGACGGTTTTTTTTGTTTCTCCCCTGACTTCGCCTATGGAATTGCCCCTACCAACACCAAAGTTAGGGGTAGAAGGTAAGCCCATATGCTGGAAAATGGCTATAAATCAAGTTATTGATAGTACCGCCCCCCGCCGGGCTGACGCCCGACTTCGACCCAATATTGGGTCTATAAACTGACTGTGCTTTAAATAAAGGACAGACCGAACGACGGCTGGCATAGGACGCATGCTGGAATGCAAACGTGCCAACCTTCCCTGATGCTCTTTTCTTCCCTATTTGAGGATATATGACAGTGTTGTTTCTGATCGGACTGTGGCCGGGTATCGGGTCGAAGTCGGCCGTCAACCCTACTGGATATTTCTTGCGATGACGCCGCCAAGTTCTGCTTGTTTTTTTCCATGTCGCGACGGGGGGCGGCAAGAGCGAATGAATTTTTCAAATCACAGTAGAAATCTATCATATAAGTAAAAAGGGATTTGCGAAGTGCATAGATAAAAAGATAAAACGCTTTGCATTTCTGCTATCGGTAGTGCAGCAGTCGTGTATCATATCATCTTGTAACGGTGAAAGAGTAAGGGTAATCGAGTTTCGAATAACTATCTTCCCGTTCCTTTTTGCTCCCGCTTTATCGCTTTGATGTGAGCAAGGTACGGTCACAATGTTTTGCTTATTCCAAAGTATGACAGATATCGCCATTCTCGAAGACGACCGCAATATCCGTGTGTCGCTTGGCATGTATTTAGAACATGAAGGCTACACGGTTATCACATATGGAAATCCACTCAAGGCGTTATCCGAGCTCATTTCATTTCCGCCACGTCTGTTGGTGTTGAACGGTAGAATGCCCGGTATGCATGGAATCGATGTTTTCCTTACTTTTAGAGAATATAGCCAGTCGCCGGTTGTCTTTCTGTCGGCCAGTGTTGACGAGATCGAAGCCAAGCTAGAAGCCATTGGCAAGCCGGCAGAGGGCTATGTTTTAAAGCCGTTCTGGCAAAGTGAACTCTTAGAGATTGCTGCGCGTTACATACAACCAATCATGAACTAACATTCAAATTGAACCAATCAATTGGGGCATCTCACTCCTCCTTCTGCCAATATTGCACACTCAATGTTCTTTTCGGGTACAATGAAAGTGCGCATGAAATTACCACGGCTCAAAGAGAGCCCCGGTGAGCGGGAGTGGCAGACAAAAGATCTGAATAGCTTTGGCAAGAGTTTTGAAGGTCGCCTGACCACTTCGCATGATCGGCAGTTCATGCCCGTCGATATCCCTATGCAGGACATCGCTGCGACGCCGAGGCTCGCTTGGGGCTATGAGTGATTTCAATTTCAATGACAATCTATACCTAGGAGAACGCGGCGACTTACCCGTTGGCCTTTCGCATGAGGTGCGGCTTCGTCATCTCTATATGATCGGCCAGACGGGCACCGGCAAATCAACGCTGCTGCTCAATTTGATTATGCAAGATTTGGCGAACGGTCGAGGCGTTGCCTTGCTTGATCCGCATGGAGATTTGGCGGAAGCTGCTTTGCAACAAATTTCAAGTCAACGCGGCGATCATCTGGTCTATTTCAATCCGAGTGATCTTGAACGTCCCGTCGGGTTCAATCTTTTGGCGCAAGTGCCACCAGATCAACGCCCACTTGTCACTGACGGCGTCGTCTCTGCTTTCAAGCATGTATGGCCAGATTTTTGGGGTCCACGTCTGGAGCATATCTTTGCCCATGCTGTACGCAGTCTCATGGATGTACCGGGAGCAACACTGCTGGTGCTCCCCCGCCTGTTGCAGGACGAGGTCTACCGCCAGACCGTGGTCGAGCGCGTTCGCGATCCGGTGGTAAAGGCTTTCTGGCAATTTGAGTTTAATTCTTATTCGTCTCGTTTTCGAAATGAGGCTATTGCCCCGATACTAAACAAGATAGGGCGCGTGTTGATGACACCTGCAATCCGCAATATTATTGCCCAGCCCAAGAGCACAATCGACCTCAAATTCATGATGGACAATTCCCGTATCCTGATTTGCAATCTATCGAAAGGAAAACTTGGTGAGGGTCCCTCGCATCTATTGGGTGCCTTACTGGTAACGGCACTTGCGCAGGCGGCATTTTCCCGAATCGGCGAGTACAAAAAACCCTTTCATCTCTATGTGGACGAATTCCAGAACTTTACCACCGGGGGCTTTTCGCTCATTCTATCGGAAGCCAGAAAATACGGTCTGTCGCTGACGCTTGCCGGTAATCCCCCCATTTTTAACAGGGATCGTCAGTAGAATCTGACTTGTCAGGCAGCGTTTGCCAGCTTTGCTGCTGGTGGTATGCCGCCTATGGCCATATTGGGCCGTTGGTTATTATATGTCCAGAGCCAACCTGTGGCCTGATCCTGAGCCTCCCTTATGCTTGCAAACTGATTTTGATCCAGCCATTCGTGACGCACCGTGCGGTTGTAGCGCTCCACATAGGCATTCTGCTGCGGTTTGCCCGGCTGGATATAGCAAAGAGCGATGCCGTTCTTTTCCGCCCAGCGTTGCAGCACGCCGCTGGTATATTCAGGGCCATTGTCGCAGCGGATGGCCAATGGTCTGCCGCGCCATTCGATAATCTGCTCCAAAGCCCGCACGACACGCTCAGAAGGCAGCGAGAAATCTACCTCGATGGTCAGGCCCTCGCGATTGAAATCATCAATGACGTTGAAGGTGCGAAAACTGCGCCCGTCACTCAACTGATCAGCCATGAAGTCCATCGACCAGATCTCGTTGGCAGTTTTGGGCACTGCCAGTGCGTCCGGCTTTTCCCTGATGAGCCTCTTTTTCGGTCTGATCCGCATATTCAGTGTCAACTCCCTGTAAATCCGGTAGACCCGCTTGTGGTTCCAGCAAAAACCCTTGATGTTGCGCAGATATAAAAAGCACAGGCCAAAGCCCCAGCTCCTGTTTCGTCTGGTGAGCAAAAGCAGCCAGTCGGCAATCTGCACGTTTTCATCGGACAGTTTTGGTAAATAGCGATAACAGCTCTGGCTGATGACAAAGGCATCGCAGGCCAGACGGATGCTGACCTCGCGGTTCATTACAGCCCATCGGGCCATCTCTTTGCGTTGAGACGGCCTCACCACTTTTTTGCCATGGCTTCCTTGATCAGATCATTCTGCAGGCTCATCTCGGCATACATCTTCTTGAGGCGCTTGTTCTCCGCCTCCAGTTCCTTCATGCGAGCCATCATCGAGGCGTCCATGCCACCATATTTCGAGCGCCATTTGTAAAAGCTCGCCGAACTCATACCATGCTCGCGGCACAGCTCGCCAACCGGCACGCCGCCCTCAGACTGCTTCAGGATAGACATGATCTTGTGTTCGCTAAATCGTGATTTCTTCATCTCGAATCTCCTCTTCAACATTATGAGAAAATTCTACCCAAAACCCCAACTCTTTTTTGGGGGGATTACCGTATTATTCTAGTCAATGATACTTGTTTTCTACAATATTATCTGATGGCAGAGAAAAAAGGCTCACTAGCCCGAATAATTCATGAGGCAGCCTGAACTTGTTGGCGGGTGTGGATCAAGCTGTTGTAATGTCGTATGGTTTTGGTTCTTAGAGTCCGATTCAAAACTAATCTCCATGTTTTCAAGCTCTTGCCAGATAGCGGGTTACACGCCTGA
>JAAETJ010000507.1 GCA_024228495.1 bacterium
CGGGTCTCCGTATAGCGAAGCTAAGTATCTGATGTCTTTGGCAGATACGCCGGATATTTTTTCAACGTTCTCCGGCGTGTAATCCGCCAGAAATTCTTTATACTGCTCAAAGTCAACGGTTTCGGCTTTGTCTTTGAACTTGAAATGGTCCTCGGTCCCATAGCCGATGTTGGTTTTACCTTTATGAAAGGAAACATGCTTATTGACAAAATCCCAATTGACCCAGTCGTTGCGGATGATTTCATAGCAGATGGCATTGGCCACAGCCAGGTCCGTCTGGGGTTTAAAAAGGATTGATCTGTCCGATGCCTGGCTGCTGCGAGTGGTGCGGGTGGCAAAATCGATGATTTTGACATGGCCTTTGCTTTTGCGATTGGCAAGCATTCTGGAGAAAAGCACCGGATGCATCTCGGCCATATTATTGCCCCAGGTAATAAAAACATCGGCGTGATCGATGTCGTCATAGCTGCCCATGGGTTCGTCCAGTCCGAAACTGGTCAAAAAGCCGGTTACCGCACTGGCCATGCACAGACGCGCATTGGCCTCCACATTGTTGGTGCCGATACAGCCTTTAAACAGCTTGGAGGCCACATACCCGTCGGAAATCGACCATTGCCCGGACCCGTACATGGCCACCGCGTCTTTCCCGTGGCTCTTGATCGTTTCCTGCATTTTGCGGGCCACCAGGTCGAGGGCTTCTTCAAGCGGCGTTTCCACCAATTTGCCGTTTTTGCGAACTAGCGCCTTGGTGATTCTATCCTTGCCATAGAGAATCTGGACGGAATGGTAGCCTTTGACACAGCATAGCCCCTTGTTGACCGAACAGTTTGGGTCACCTTTGACAGCGACCGCCCGATCGTCGGAAA
>JAAETJ010000508.1 GCA_024228495.1 bacterium
CGTTTTGGCCGTTGCACGCTGCACAAGCGCTGGGGGCTGATGCGGACTACAAGATGTGGCCCGACCAATATCGTTGGGCGGTCCACCGACGGGCGCAATTGGCCGATTATGCCGGCATACAAGACAAGCCGGAAGTGTCCTGATTTCATACTGTCAGAATGGCATGTTCTGTAGTTCTTGCAGCAAATTGGGTGCCCAAACGACATCATGTGTATGAGTCAGCTTGACCAATGTAATCTTCAATGCCAACTAAGAGTTCAAGAATACCTCACGGCTTTGATTTGGTCCATTTTGTCCCAAACCGCTGATAGCGGGCAAAATGGGCCAAATCAAAGCCGTCAGCAATTCTTGAACAGACTCTTGTGGAGAGTATGATCGATGGTGACGAAGGTACCAAAAAGCGCCGGCTGGCGTGAATTTCCAAGATATCCGGATCCCGCTATTGAAGCGCTGGATGAGCGTTTCAAAAAATACATGGTGTTTAGTGCCGCTGTGGAACGTCTGCACACGGGCTGCCGGTGGTCGGA
>JAAETJ010000509.1 GCA_024228495.1 bacterium
AACGGCATCTTCATGGGTGTATTCTGAGACGACGTTTTGGTGAAAGTAGCCGATGGTTTTTTTAGTGGGTGTGGCTGTGAGGCCGATTAAGAAGGCATCGAAGTAGTCGAGCACTTGGCTCCATAGGTTGTAGATGGAGCGGTGGCATTCATCAATGATGATGACATCGAAGGTTTCGATGGGGATATGCGGGTTGTAGACGACTTCTTGTTTGTTGCCCTCGCTTGCTCCCATCTCGTATGCAGAGTGTTCTTCAACTTCTTCATCAAGCTCTTTGCCGCTGAGTTGTGAGTACATGCGTTGTATGGTGGAGATGGTGACTTTGATTTCATCACCAATGCCACCGGGGCCGAGTATGTGGGCGTTGTAAAGCTCGGTGAATTTGCGGCCATCATCGGGCGTGGTGTATTGCTGAAACTCTTTGAGGGCCTGGCGGCCTAAGTTGCCTCTATCGACCAGAAACAATACACGTTTCACTTTGGCGAATTTGGCCAGGCGATAAACCTGGGTGCAGGCAGTAAAGGTTTTACCGGCACCGGTGGCCATTTGTAGCAGTGCACGTTCGTTGTTGTTTTTGAGCGATTTTTCGATGCCATGTATGGCGTCTATTTGGCAGTCTCTTAAACCTTTTGTGTTGAGCTTGGGTAGGTGTTTTAAGCGTGCTCTTAGGCTTTCACCTATTTCTAGGCGGTCTTTCAAGGTTTCTGGTTTGTGAAAATGAAAGACGTTGCGCGATTTGGGTTTTGGGTCGCGGTGATCGAGATAACGAATTTCATGGTTGGTGGCTTCGTATTGAAACGGTAAGGGTTGGTCGTCTGCTACCCAACGTTGT
>JAAETJ010000510.1 GCA_024228495.1 bacterium
CCATAAACAGGCCGGATATATGAGAGCAATGATTTCCTCTCACATCAATGATCAAATGTCTTGCAAACGGGGTGGGTCCATATATGTAGGTACAAGTAGCAACGCATGCCTGCATGGATGCAAGGTAGTAGAACAATGCAGGAGCAATTGTCGAGGAGCAGTTGCCGGTTCGAAGAGATTGAAAGACCGTGCCGGCGTTCGCGGCGGCGCTCTCGTGGGTAGGCCCAGATGGGCGAGGATCTTGGTGATCAGTCAACGTATTAAGCGCAAAGCGCAACGGTGGGGAAACAAATACCGAGCGCTACCCAATGCAGAACGGCTTTCCGTTTTAGCAGCCATCATGGAAGTGGAAGGATTGAAATCGGCGTAACGGCGTATCCGGAAGAAACACTATCGTGAACAAAAAGAGACATCTTGACTTGGACAGAGAGGAACTGAAAGCGCTGTCGAAAGCCAAGCTTATCAAGCTTGTTATTGACCAGCGGGCTGACGCGCGAGAATCTCTTCGCGGCAGTGACAGCCGATGACAACACGACAGGCGGAAAAGCCGACAGAAGCGCTGATTCGAAAACGCATTGGCGAGATCCCGATACTGCAAACGGTGATCCAACGGCTTAAATTGCGCGAGATATTGAGCAGTTACATTAAAACCCATGGCAACGAAACAGTGCCTGCGGTCGATACACTGCTGCTATTGGTGTGCAATATCGCTTGTGGTCGTCAACCGCTCTATGAACTACCCGAATGGGTTGAAAAACTCGACAACGGATTGCTGGGGCATGCAGCGGATGTCTCCTGCGAGGAACTCTATGGCGATGACCGCTCCGGCAGGGCGCTGAACAAGCTCTATGCGGCTGACAGGGCCTCGATGGTGACCGATATCGCCCTGCGGGTTATCGAGATCACCGGCGTTGATCTGAGTGAGCTGCACAACGACTCCACTACGGTAAAGACCTATGGAAAGATGCCGGGTAAGACCGCCAGGGGGTTGTATTTTACCCAGGGTCACAGCAAAGACCATCGCCCCGATCTAAAACAGATCGTCTACAACCTCACGATCAGTGCCGATGGCGCGATCCCCATTCACTATAAAACCTACCCCGGTAATCGCACCGACGATACCCTGCATATTGAGATCTGGAATGCCCTGCGCCAGATTACCGGCAAGGCCGATTTCCTCTATGTAGCTGACAGCAAGGTCTGCACCCATAAACAGCTGTCGCATATCGTAGGCTACGGTGGACGCGTGGTAACGCTGATGCCTGAGACCTGGAAGGAGGCCGGCAATTTCAAAGAGACGTTGCGTCAAACAGTCAAAGCCAAGAAGCGCATTCTGCGCCGTCCCCTGCCCAATGACGAGAAAACCTATGAGACATTTTACTGTTTTAACGGGAAGCATCGGACCGAAGAGGATCAGTATCCGCTGCACTGGATCTATTCCACGCAGAAGAAAAAGCGCGACTGCGCAGCGCGGGACAAACGGCTGCGAAAAGCCGAGTATGATCTGACAGAATTGATGGGGAAGCTCAACGCAAGAGATTTAAAAACCAAAGAACAGATTCAACAGCGTGTGGAGAAGATATTGCAAAGCCACGATGTTGATGTTTTTTATCACACGGAAATCTCTGAGGTCAAACAACAGTGGACAAAGCAAATCGGCAAAGGCAGGCCGAGCAAAAATACGCAATATGAAACGATCTTTGAGACCCTATATACACTCTCCTGGACGAGAAATAAACACGCATTAGATCGGGAGAAAAAGGTCGATGGTATCTTTCCCATCCTTTGCACTGATGAGATCATGACAGCGAAAGCGGCATTGGAGGCTTACAAATATCAACCGCGGCTCGAAAAGCGATTTTGCCAGCTCAAGAGTGTGCATAATGTAGCCCC
>JAAETJ010000511.1 GCA_024228495.1 bacterium
AAATATTATCATCACGAACTCTTGCCATTGGCGCGCCTTCCCATCAAGTAAAACACCACGCCCGCCAAACCGATCAGGTATCCAGCCGCACCAATTATATCCTGCTTCTGTCTCTGATTTTTCAATTCATCAATCTGGTACAGCAAAAGCCTCGGCATGGTGAAGAGTTGGCAACAATTCTACGATTAAAGCCAGCCACGATTTCACACCATCTAGCCAAATTGAGCGAAGCAGGGCTGTTAGAATCACGAAAGGATCAATATTATCAAATCTACTCGCTAGTGGGCAATGTGCTAAAAAAACCGCTAGAGGAAATTGTACGCCTGCCACAGCCTGGCTTGAAAGAAGAGGTTGAGGAGGATGCGTATCGCAACAAAGTATTACGCACGTTTATGGTACACGGCCGTTTACCTAAACTTCCCGCACAACTGAAAAAGAAGCTGATTATCTTTGAAAAATTAGCTCAAGAATTTGAACCTGGACGCAAATATCCAGAGCATGAAGTCAACGTGATTTTGCTTGATTTTAATGAAGACGTGGCAACGCTGCGGCGGGGGTTGGTTGACCATCGCTTTTTAGCCAGAGCAAAAGGAATTTATTGGCGGGTGGAAGAAGAAGTGGAAGAAGGAGGGTAAACGGCCGTTTCTATTTGATACAGATGACCGATTGTCGTTTGATGATTAGTCACTGGGTATGAATTGATGTCTGAGGTCGAAATAAGGGATGATTCGATCTCAGACATGCACACTCTTGTTGTCTTGCGTCTCCTGAGATTCACTAGCTTTACCCCTATGAGTCTGCTAAACTGTGGCACTTGGTGATTTAGGCCAGCTACCCGGCCTACCGCTATTTTGTTCGCCAGGATCCAGAGTTGTTTAACCTGTGGCAGGCCCAACGGCAGTAAAATGGTCTGAATGCTCATTTTTAACGACCATATCAGCAGAACCCTATTTGGAGCTTCTTATTTTGGGAGATAATTGAGTGGAAAGTCAATCACTGCCACAAGACCATTGGCTAGCACAAACCAAGCTACAGCGCCCGCGTCTGCGTGAAGATATCGTCCCCCGTCAACGGCTATTGAACCTATTGCACAAGGCTGTGGCCTCACATCGCTTGACGCTAATCTCTGCGCCAGCCGGCTATGGCAAAACGACGCTGGCAACCAGCCTGGCCCACACTGCTACCGATTTGACTTTCACCTGGCTTGCTTTAGATGAAGAAGACAACAATCCGACCGTTTTTCTCGTCGCCCTCGTAGCGGCCTTACAACGGCTCAACCCCGCCTGTGGCCATACCATCCAGCCCCTGCTTGGTAATCAGGCTACACCCAATTTGAATGCCAAACGGGTTATGAGCATGTTAATCAACGACATTTTAGAAACCCTACCCGACCCGTTCGCCTTGATCTTGGATGACTTACATCTCATCACCGATCCGACCATCCTGCAGGCTCTTGATTATTTACTAGAGCGGCTGCCTGGACAAATGCGCCTAATCGCCACCACCCGCGTCGATCCACCTCTCGCTTTAGCTCGCCTACGTGCCCGAGGCCAACTGGCAGAATTGGGTCCCCCTGACTTGCGCTTTACCCTGAAGGAGATGGACGAGTTGTTGAACGGCCAACTGGAGCTTGGCCTCTCCAGCCAGGATTTGCGAACCCTCCAGTCACGTACCGAAGGCTGGGTCGCTGGTTTGCGTCTACTGACCACCTCATTAACCCAATTACCTGCCTCTAGCCAACGGTCGGCCCTCATCACCCGCAAGGTGCAGGCTAATCGTCACGTCTTCGATTTAT
>JAAETJ010000512.1 GCA_024228495.1 bacterium
ACTGCATACAGAATCATGCAGGACTTGGGATGATGTGATCGCGGTATTAAGTGGTTGTTTGGCGTATACGGACGGCTGATCTGGGCGGCTGCTATTGGCCGGAAGCAGCCCCCCCCAAACGATAGACGTTGAGTGACCGCTATTAGTGAAAGCAGACGTTCAAAGCTCAATTGCGGTCAAGACTCATTCTGAGCGGCCGGTGAGCGTCCGAAAGCAGCCCCTCGCGTGGTAGTCTTTGGGCGACTGCTACTGACCCGAAGCGGACATAGGACTACTACGAATTTAGAGCATTAATTCGTTCACGGCACGGTGGGCCTGCTCAATCGCTTCTTCCACCATAGCATTGCCGCCAGCATCTGAATTTGCAATGCTGATGTTCCCCATCGGTTTGCGCGCATGCACGTGCGGATATCGCGGATCATTGGGGTCTTCATAATCGTCATCGAACAAACTGTGGAAATATCGGGTATAGGCATAACCGTGGGCCCAGCGATTGACTATGATCGCATCAATATCGTCGGCAGCATTAAATCCCGCAGGCCCGAGTAATTCATTTAGTTCGGTTCTTATGTTTCGTTCGATATCTTCAAATGGTGTGGCCAGCAGCTCATAGCGCCCTGCCCGGAACTGCTCCTGCGCGTTAAATCCCTGATTTTTAACATGGGGAAAGCGGTGAAGTTCAAGCGTGTTGGGCTCTTCAGGGTCCTGCGAATACTGATAACCACCCGTGTTAAGCGGGCTTGGTAGATTGATGTCCGTATGGTATCCACCCAGTATCACCACCTCATCCAGCCCCAATTTGTGCCAGGCCTTCCAGTTTTTAAGAGCTACCCGCGTGAGCAGCATTGGCTGTCGCACCTGATTTGCCAGTGCTTCCTTTTGCGGAGTGGGAAGTTCCGGGCAAATATGGGGTATGACCGCATTATTACAGGCGAGGACGCATTGTTTGGCCTTAATGCCATATGCACTGCCTTCTTTCACGTAAGTGAGTGATACATTGTTATCTTCAGCGACATTGACGACATGGGTAACGGTACTATTCAGGCGCACTTGAATATTTGAGCTTTGCTGATCAAGTTTGGAATAATCAAATTGCGCCAGCACCACATCTTCCATGGTGTTTCCGGGCGCGATCCCCGGAATAAGCGATCTCACCAGCAACCTTGGAATGCTGGCATTGCCATCAGGGAATTTAAAAACCGCATCGCCGTAAAATTCGCCCTTATCCGGCAATCCAGTCGCTTTCCAGCCCGGCAACACGGCGTAAGTCATCACCACAAATGCATCAGCCGCATCAATTCCAAGTCCAATGTCAGAGGTCTGATCCTGAAAGAAATCAAATACTTCCTTCTCGGTCACGCCAAAATGTTTAATCAGAAAATCCTGATAACTGATGGCGGAGAGATAGGATATTTTCTCCTGTTCTGATAGGTCAGGCAACTGGTCTTCTTCTAGACTAAAGACATAGAGCAGTTCTTTTTTTGCATTTTCGCTCACGGGGAAGCGGGCGATTGTTTCCTCGATAGTTGTTGACGGATCAGTTGCATTGGAAAATTCCGCCAATGGTCCGGCTGCTACCGTGACGCTTTTTCCCCACACATCTTTTTTGAAATGATAATTGTGACCTAGTCCATGCCGTCTTCTAAAATCATGGTCATATGTTTTTTCCAGTCGGTCAAGGTCAACACGAATTTCACGTAGCAACGATTTAACATTATCATTGAAGCTATGGGGAATGCCCAGGAAATCGCTACCCCCATTGCCCAGAAGAATGCGGCCATCGACCTCAAATTCATTGCGTCTGGCATGGCCACCAAAATCGTCATGATTATCAAG
>JAAETJ010000513.1 GCA_024228495.1 bacterium
GGTAAAATGCCGTCCCGCTTGCGATCATCAGGCACGTACCCTAGACCGAGGCCAATAGCAGCGCTCGGCCCGCTGATGACAACTTGTTTGCCATTGAGTTTGATTTCACCAGATGATTTGGAGTGCAATCCAAACAGAGCACCCATGACCTCACTACAGCCACTTCCGATGAGGCCGGTGAGCGCAAGCACTTCACCCGCATGTAGATCAAACGACACGTCGGCCACAAACCCATCCACAGACAAATCACGAACTGCAAGTAACTTTTCGCCTGGTTTGCGTGGTGGACATTCGGCATGCAGAAGTTGACGCCCGACCATTGCGCTAATTACTTGACTCTCAGTCACGTCTTGACGATTTTTAGTGAATATAAGATCCCCGTCGCGCAGTACAGTAATCTTGTCCGAGATCGTGAAAATCTCAGACATACGATGCGAGATGTAAATGATGCCAACACCGCTTTCGGCCAAGGACCTTGCAATTTTGAGTAGTTGTTCAACCTCACGATCACTGATGGCGGCTGTCGGTTCATCCATCACAATTACGCGGGATTTGAATGCTAACGCACGTGCAATCTCAACAAGTTGCTGATGAGCAACAGACAAATCTCCGACAAGTGTATGTGGGTCGATCTTGACATTGAGTAATTCCAACGCTTCTTTTGCCCCGCGATACATTTCTGTCCAATCGATGCGAATCCCATTTGTTGGTTCGCGGTTCAGGTAGATGTTTTCTGCAACATCGAGGTCTGGAATCAGGTTGAATTCCTGAAAAATAACACTGACACCAGCATGTTGTGCGCTCGATGGATCAGGAAACGATATTGGTTTATTATCGAGTGAGATTTCACCCTGACTAGGATGGTGAACACCTGCCAGAATTTTAATAAGGGTTGATTTTCCAGCCCCATTTTCTCCAACCAACGCATGAACCTCTCCGGGGTATATATCCACATCAACATTCCTGAGAGCGTAAACGCCTCCAAACGTCTTGGACATATTTTGCATTCGGATGATAGGAGCTTTTTCTTTCATAAGTTTTTCTCGTAGTTTCAATCCGTTACAGGCTCAGTGGCCGTTCAACCAAAATACTCGGCCATAATAAAGATTCACTAAATTGTTAGCCTCCTAAAGCACCGGCACCTTGCCCGGCTCTTTCTTCCGCGATCTTGGCTACATAGCCACCTTCCCGATAGGCCAAGATGGGATCGGGGGCGCGTCCCATGTCGGCGCGTACTTTAGCCAGTAACGGCCGTACATCCGTTTCATACGCCGCCATCACCAGCCGGTTTGCCAAAATGACATCACCCGCCGCCTGGGCCGCGTGCAGCTTTTCACGCTCCACCAACAGCGCCTTAGCAAA
>JAAETJ010000514.1 GCA_024228495.1 bacterium
AAATCAAATAGCACCGCGAGGGCTTCGGGGGTATTAAAATAATCATCCATGGATGCTGAGAAGCGCTCGGCATAGTCGCCACTGCTAGCCGCGTTCCTTATCGGTAATCCACGCAGCGGAGTGTAGAACCCGGTCAAGGCACTGCGGGCATTATCCAGGTGTTCATCATCGTAATTGAGGGGGCTACGGTAGTGGCTGGTCATAATAAAGTAGCGCACCTCTTCCGCTTGGTAGCGTTCGAGTATTTCACGCACGGTAAAGAAGTTGCCCAAAGACTTGGACATCTTCTCTTCATTGATGCGTACAAAACCATTGTGCATCCACACATTAACAAAAGGTTTGCCGGTAGCCCCTTCGGACTGTGCAATCTCATTTTCATGGTGCGGGAAGGTCAAATCGGCCCCACCGCCATGGATATCAAAGGTGTCGCCCAGGCAGCAGGTGGACATAGCAGAGCACTCGATGTGCCAGCCGGGACGACCATCGCCCCAAGGGGATTGCCAAGCAGGCTCACCAGGTTTAGCCGCTTTCCACAGCACAAAATCACCGGGATGCTCTTTCTCTACACCTACATCTACTCTTGCACCTGCTTGCAGGTCATCAAGCAGGGTACCGGAGAGTTTGCCGTAACCCTCAAACTTGGCCACCGAGTAATAGACATCACCATTGTTTGCGGTATAAGCCAAACCATTGTCGATCAAGCGCTGAACCATGCTGACAATCTCATCAATATAAGCGGTAGCACGAGGCTCTTCATCGGGGCGTAACACTCCCAATGCATCGGCATCTTCGGTCATCGCATCGATGAACCGCTGTGTCAATTCAGCAAAGGGCTCGCCATTCTCATTGGCACGATTGATAATCTTGTCGTCAATGTCAGTAATGTTACGTATGT
>JAAETJ010000515.1 GCA_024228495.1 bacterium
GGCCTTTGCCACGCAACATATGAAAGCGGATGCGATATTGGCATCCACCACCTCGACTTTTTTGTCCGATACCCTGCAGGAATATGTCAGCGGTCCTCAACGGTTCTTGAATGCCCACTGGCTAAACCCAGCATACCTTGTGCCGCTGGTGGAAATTTCTCCGGCCAGGCATACCGACAAGCAGGTAGTCAGCGACCTCAAGGCCCTGCTGGAATCGATGGGTAAAGTTCCGGTCATCTGCAATGCGAGTCCCGGCTACATCATCCCTCGAATACAGGCACTGGCAATGAATGAGGCAGCGCGTCTTGTTGAAGAGGGGGTGGCAAGTGCGGAAGACATCGACAAAGCCACAAAATATGGCCTTGGTTTTCGATTTGCCGTCCTTGGCATGCTGGAATTTATTGATTTTGGCGGTGGCGATATTCTCTACTATGCCAGCCGCTATCTGCGGGATGCATTTGACGAAGACCGATTTGCCGCACCGAAAATAATTAAAGAAAACATGCGGGAGAATCGTATCGGCCTGAAAACCGGCAAAGGATTTCTTGATTATGAA
>JAAETJ010000516.1 GCA_024228495.1 bacterium
GCCAGAAACCTGGAGGCCGTCATCGGCAAGATGGTCCAGAAGAGTGTCTGGGGCTTTGGTGGAGATGGCTGGGTCTATGATATTGGCTGCGGCGGTCTGGACCACGTTCTGGCTTCAGGCAAAAACGTCAACATCCTGGTTCTGGACACCGAGGTCTATTCCAACACCGGCGGCCAAATGTCCAAGTCCACTCCCAAGGGTGCTATTGCCAAGTTTGCTGCCGGCGGCAAACCAAGCCGCAAGAAGGACCTGGCTATGATCGCCATGGCCTACGGTGATGTCTATGTAGCCCAGGTTGCCTACAGCGCCAAGGATGTGCGCACCCTGAAGGCATTCCAGGAGGCTGAATCCTATGACGGTGTCTCCATCATCATCGCCTACAGCCCATGTATCGCCCAGGGTATCGACCTGACCACCTCTAACCACCAGTCGCAGGATATGGCGGTGAAGAGTGGTCACTTCCCACTGTTCCGCTACGATCCAAGATTGGCCATGAAAGGCAAGAATCCGCTGCAGCTGGACTCCAAGGCACCAACTATGGCTTTGGCAGACTTCATGAAGACCGAGACCCGCTTCAGCCACCTTACCCGCATCGATCCCGAGGCGGCAGAGAGACTGGCTGCAGAGGCCCAGGCCGACGTGAACACCAAGTTTGCCTACTACAAGCAGTTAGCATCCTTGGCTGTGGACCACAATAGTGATACATAAGCTATGACTTAAAACGCCGCCCAGCTGGGCGGCGTTTTTTTTCGCCTGGATTTTTCTCTCACTGCCCAGAGGGCTTTTCTTGCGAATTATCAAGTTTGGAGCACCAATCAAGCACCGCTGGCAAAAAAAATCATGTAACATCCCGCCTGTGGAGAAGATTAAGCACGATTTGACTTGAGTGATGCACCCTAATTTCAGTATTATGTAGTGCTAATGTAGAATATGGTAATACATCGGAGAACACAGGAAGCGTCCATTTCCGGATCCAGTCCCCATAACCCGGGCGGCAGGTCGGTGATCGCATAACTTTCCGTTATTTTTACCCCTTATCCAAAGCACCTTTGCTCTTTAAGGAGGGCCCAGCGTGAGCAATCAAACACTGGAAGCAACCGTCGACCCCGAGTTGGTCAACAAATGGATCGAAGAGATTGGCAGCGGCGTACCCGCAGCCGTACC
>JAAETJ010000517.1 GCA_024228495.1 bacterium
CTTCTCAACCGCGTCGTTACTCGCAATATCACTAAATGTGCTGTCAACCAGGTAATGTATACACCCTGGTGTGACGATGACGGGAAGATGATTGACGATGGCACTGTCCAGCGTTTTGGCGAACAAGATTTTCGCTTAACGGCCGCTCACACCAATCTCCGCTGGCTGCTCAATAACAGCTTTGGTATGGAGGTTACAATTGAAGATGAGAGCGAAAAAGTAGCCGCTCTAGCCATCCAGGGGCCATTCTCACGTGACATATTGAATCAATTTTCTGGTGGCAACGAAAAGATCAGCAATCTCAAATATTTTCGTCTGACGACTGTGCAAATTGATGGCATTCCGATCACGATCTCGCGCACCGGCTTCACCGGAGATTTGGGTTATGAACTATGGTTCTCGCCCCAACATGCCGAGCAAGTTTGGGACAGTTTGATGGAAGTTGGCACAGCTTACGGAATGACGCCCGTCGGTATGTACGCCCTGGTAACAACTCGAATTGAAGCCGGGCTTATCTTGGTAAATGTGGACTATATTCCATCCCATCATGCCTTGATTGATTCCCAAAAGTCATCCCCCTTTGAAATGGGCTTAGGGTGGGCAGTCAGTCTTAAAAAAGGCAATTTTGTCGGGCGTAAAGCATTGTTGGCCGAAAAACAGCGCGATCCAACCTGGAAATTTGTGGGTCTGGAGATTGATTGGCCCGCCGTTGAACAGCTTTATTCAGAGGTTGGCCTGACCCCACATTTGTCATCCTGGCTGACAAGCGTGCCTTTGTATGATGGCAGCCGCCAGATTGGATATGCAACCAGCGGCTGTTATTCGCCCGTGCTGAAAAAATATATTGCGCTGGCAACCATAAAAGCATCCTACAGTCGTCCTGGAACGCAAATAATGATAGAAGAAACGGTTAATCATCAACGCAAGCAGGCACTCGCTCGTGTTGTAAAAACCCCATTTTTTAATCCGGAAAGAAAACGCAAATGAAACAACAATATGACGCAATTATCATTGGAGGTGGGCATAATGGGCTAACCACAGCCGCCTACCTGGCACGCGCTGGCAAAAAAGTGCTGGTGCTAGAAAGTCGGCACATTCTTGGTGGAGCGACGGTGACAGAAGAAGTTTATCCTGGCTTCAAATACACTGTCTGTTCTTATGTAGTGAGTTTGTTACGACCTGAAATTATTCGTGATTTAGATTTAGCTCGTCACGGGCTGGAAATTGTGCCGGAAGAATGTTTGTTTGTTCCTTTGGCAGATAATGACCGGCTGCTTTTGTGGGCTGACCCTGATGCAACGCGACGCGAAATATTGCGCCATTCTGCAAAGGATGCTGAAGCGTATGAGGAGTTTGGTCGGCTTATGTATCATATGGCGCTGGCCGTCAAGCCGATATTTTCTATGGTTCCACCAGACCCCACCTCACTTAACCCTGGCGAACTCAAGCAACTGCTACAGCTTGGTGGGCATTTTAGTAGTTTGAACAAGAGTCAATTCGCTTCATTGGTCAAATTGATGACAATGAGTGTGACTGACTTTTTGGAAGAATGGTTTGAGTCGGAGGCGTTGATAGCCGCTCTGTCAGCTTCGGGCATCATCGGAACTTTTGTTGGGCCTCGTTCCCCTGGTTCTGCCTATGTGCTGTTGCATCATTATTTGGGCGAGGTGGATGGCGCGACCACGGCCTGGGGCTTTCCGAAAGGGGGGACGGGCGCAGTAAGTGAGGCGATTGCCAGTGCCGCTCGTGAACATGGGGCGGAGATTCGCACGGAGGCTCCTGTGGCGCATATTATTGTTAGAAACGGCCGTTCCGTCGGTGTCGCTCTCGAAAATGGTGAAGAAATCTATGCCCCCGTCGTCGCTTCCAGCCTTGATCCTAAACGCACATTTCTAAAGCTGCTCGATGAAGCTGACTTGCCATCAGATTTTGTAACGGCCATTCGCCGCTTCAAAATTCGTGGCTCATCAGGCAAAGTCAATCTGGCATTGAGCGAACTGCCCGATTTTAGCTGTATGCCCGGCCCCGGCCCCCATTTTCGCGGCTCTATCTCGGTTGGGCCACCAGTAGATTATCTGGAAAAAGCGTACGATGATGCTAAATACGGCCGTTTTTCTAAACGGCCATGGCTGGGGATTGTGATGCCCACCATATTTGATCCCACGATGGCTCCCCCTGGCAAGCACGTCATGTCTATCTTTGTCCAATATGCACCTTATGACCTTGAAGGTGGCTGGAATGACGCTCAACGAGAAGCCTTCGGCGATGCGGTCATCGACACGCTGGCTGAACACGTA
>JAAETJ010000518.1 GCA_024228495.1 bacterium
CTGGCGATTCTTAATCGGCGTGGTTTTCATCAGCGTCCAGGAACCGGCATCCTGATAACCCAGTTTCATGCCGTTTTCCCAATAGGGACCGTGCGGCGAAGGCGCCATACGCCATTTGGGTGTACCGTCCGCATTGACTACCGCTTTGGCGCTGATCGGATCGGTCATAGAGGCGGTAAAGGCCGTGTACCAAAATATCTGCTGCGCAATTTGACCTTGTGCCGGCACCGGTCCGGCCTCCGAGAAGGTCATGCCCGCGGCTTGCGGTGGTGCGTACTTCTTCAGCCAGTCGATGTATTTGGTCAAAGCGTAGACCGCGGCTGGACCATTGGTCGCACCTCCGCGTTTGACGCTGGACCCGACCGGCCTGCAACCCTCAACCCGGATACCCCATTCATCTACCGGCTTACCATTGGGTATGCCTTGATCTCCGGCGCCCGCCATGGAGAGCCATGCATCCGTGAAACGCCAACCCAGAGAGGGATCTTTCTTGCCATAATCCATGTGCCCCCACACGCGCTTGCCGTCGATCTCTCGCACCTGTTCGGTAAAGAACTCGGCGATGTCCTCATAGGCCGACCAATTAACCGGCACGCCAAGCTCATAGCCGTAGATCTCCTTAAACTTCTGTTTGAGATCGTCACGCTTGAACCAGTCGTAGCGAAACCAGTAAAGGTTGGCGAATTGCTGATCCGGGAGTTGATAAAGCTTGCCGTCCGGGCCAGTGGTAAAACTCTTGCCAATGAAGTCATCGACATCCAAGGTCGGTAGTGTTACCGCTTTGCCATCACCAGTCATCCAGTCGCTCAAGGGAACGGCCTTTTGGTACCGAAAGTGCGTTCCAATCAGGTCCGAGTCATTTACATAGGCATCATAAATGCTGCGGCCCGACTGCATTTGCGTTTGCAGTTTCTCTATCACGTCCCCTTCTTGGATCAAATCGTGGGTGACCTTGATTCCGGTAATCTCCGAAAAAGCTTTGGCGAGCGTTTTGGACTCGTACTCATGCGTTGTGATGGTTTCTGAGACCACGCGAATGTTCATGCCCTTGAACGGCTTTGCCGCATTAATAAGCCACGCCATCTCTTTAAGCTGTTCTTCTCGCGACAGCGTCGAAGGCTGGAACTCATTATCAATCCACTTTTCGGCCGCCTTCATGTTGGCTGCCGCCTGTTGTGCCGGCGCCAGACTCACCGCGATTGCAAGTGCCGTTGAAATGCATATTGAGCCTAACTCGTGTGCGCTTTTGCGATTGTTTTTAATGATCATGATCTCCTCCAAATGGTAATTAATTGCATTATTCTAGTATTATTATCTTACATTTTCTTTGTTTTCCTATTTAATACGCCCTCCCCGTCCGACTTGAAACAGCGCCTGAATTCCAGCCTGCAACACAATCTCCGCTCGGCGATGAGAAGGCTTGTGCTCATTGCGGACAGGTTCCTATGGGCTGGCTTCAAACTAAATTCACATTTTTTATCGCCAATCTATCCCGCCCAGCTTCGTACCCTAGGGCACCCTCTTTTTGCTGCGCAATTCACCTTGTTGTTCGTCAGTTAAACAGCCCACTATTCGCCTTGCTGGACGGGCATCTTGGCACCCATAAATGTAAATTTATTTTGGCGCCAGCCCTAACCCCATCTCATTACCACGACCAGCCATAGCAACGAGATTCCGGTTGCCCACCACAGGTTCAGATCTGTAAAGGCGATCCAGAAGATATGGATATACGCACTGGTCAACAGACTGATAAACAACCGGTCACCCCGCGTCGTCTTGATGGGTAAGAATCCCCTTCTTTCCACGGTGGGGTATAGAATTTGCGCTACCGTCATACCGGCCAGCATCAGCACGACCAAACTAAAGAAAATTGCAGTCGGTAATGTCCAGGCCATCCACTGCATTATCGTCTCCTTATACGCGGCCCAGAGCGAAGCCTTTGGCAACATGCTTGCGCACGAACCATATAACCAATGCCCCGGGGATAATAGTGAGGATGCCAGCGGCAGCGAGTAAGCCCCAATCAATACCGGCCGCACTTACCGTGCGCGTCATGATGGCGGCAATAGGCTTGGCGTTCACCGTGGTCAATGTGCGTGCCAGCAGCAGCTCCACCCAGCTGAACATGAACAGGAAGAAGGCTGTCACACCGATGCCGGCACGAATTAACGGTATAAAGATGGTGAGAAAGAAGCGGGGAAAGCTGTAGCCATCCAAGAAAGCTGTTTCGTCCATCTCTTTGGGAACGCCGGACATAAATCCTTCCAGGATCCACACTGCCAGCGGTACATTGAACACGCAATGGGCCAATGCCACCGCAATATGTGTATCGAACAACCCGATGCTGGAGTAGAGCTGGAAGTAGGGCAGCAGAAAAACGGCAGGCGGCGCCATACGGTTGGTGAACAGCCAGAAGAACAAGTGCTTGTCACCCAGAAAATTGTAGCGCGAAAACGCATAGGCGGCAGGTAATGCCGCCAACAACGAAATGACCGTATTCAATGTTACATAAGTAAGGGAATTCAGATATCCTGTATACCAGGACGGGTCGGTAAAAATCGTCAGGTAGTTATCGAAAGTAAGGTTATTTGGAAATAATGAGAACGTGGATAATATTTCTGCATTCGTCTTCAATGACATATTCAACAGCCAGTAGATCGGCACCAGCAAAAAAAAGATGTACGCGATCAGGCCGATATACTTTTTCTGAAATCTCATAACTGCTCGCTCCTAACCGCCTTTGCTTATGTTGGTAATGGCTGTGTAGAAGGTCCAGCTGATCAGCAGAATAATCATGAAGTAGATGAGCGAGAACGCTGCTGCCGGTCCAAGGTCGAATTGTCCCACTGCCATGGTTGTGAAGTACTGGCTCATGACTGTCGTCGCATTGCCGGGACCGCCGCCGGGCAATACGAACGGCTCGGCGTAGATCATGAAGCTATCCATAAAACGCAGCAGTACGGC
>JAAETJ010000519.1 GCA_024228495.1 bacterium
CGGCAACCCCAATTGCTTTTAACCATTTCGCCGTGTTCATACTCATCCCCTACCCTGCACTGTTGATTCTGCGCCAATGAGAAAGCACCCGTTGACGGTAGCGGTCTGCCCTGCTCGCGTTCGCCGGTGAGTGATAGCAACCCACACTGGACCACCACGCCTGCCGGCGCTTGTAGCATGCGTTCAAAATGGCAGCACCCACTGTCAAGTTGTGATAGGGATCGAGCGCCTGCCAGGTTGTTCCCAGCCGTTCCTGGTGATATCGCCAATTCACCTGCATAATATTCTTATACATAGAACAGTTACAAAAACGTAACCGACTGAAAGACATGACTTTTTTATACGTAATCATTTTCACTAGTCTTTGTTCTTAGTAAGCGAGACAACTTTTCCGTTCCCAACCGTTGACGTCAATTGATGGTTTTCAGTCAATAATCGGGCGTTCTCCGAGGCCAACGCTTTTATTTGCCGCTCAAGACCGGCGCTATCGCTCCGCAGCTGTCGAATAGTCTCAACCGATTGATCGAGCCTGGATTTCAATTCATTTCGTTGCCTGCGGCTGTCTTTCCCCATCAAAGTGCGGATATGTTCCGCCATGTCGGGATAGCGATTGTGTATCGTCGAGGCAGACACACCCGTTTCCTCCGCTACCGATACAATCGAAAGCTTACGTTCAGCAGTAATATTCTTCGGTCGCCCCTTTTGTATTCGATACAGGGCCAGTTCAAGATCACGGCGGGTTTGTTCATGTTTGGTCATCGTCTATACCCTCCTCTATCTTGACGCCTAAACCCTGCAACACGCTGGCCGCTTTCAATACATCTCTCTTGGCTCGGTGCAATCCACCAGGACCAATGTCTTTCACCTCTAATAATTCGAGTTGCTGCTCATAAATGCCTTGCCACACCGGCAAATGACGTTCATCGATCAAGCTCTCACTACAGTCCACACAACGGGTGTTTTCATAGAGACCTTGCCCACCACAACCTTTACCATCCGCTAAACACCACCCATGCCCGGTAGCGCGGATATTGACCGTGGTTGATATACTCTCAACCAACTCTTCCCGCGAGGGGATCATTTTAAGTCGGTGTTTTTTTCTGAAGCTTTTCACGCCCGGTGCAGCACCACCTGTGATCAACGCATCATCATCCAGCCAATGTTCGATGACGCCAATTTTTTGATCACGAACCGTTGCCATCACTTCGTCGTATAATGCCTCTTCCTGCTTTTCATTTTTGGCATACAACAATGTCATATCCATTGACCAATGCTTGTAGTGATGGCGTAGGTAACGAACATCGCCCATCACATGATGTGCAACAAATACCGCAAACGTCCGACGCAACTGGTGCGTAGTAAGATTCCAATCGACGCCATAATAAGCGCAAAATAATTTGAGCCGCTTATTCCAACTAATTTGCGATAAGGTGCTGATTAAGCCTGTTCGCGGCGTCTTCGCCAAAAACAATCGCTTTGCGTTGGCCTCGCAATCGCGTTTTAGTTTAACGATGTGAAGATATTCCTCGCTTTCTGCGGGCAACTCAGCAATGGAGGCAGAATACGCTGTTATCTGGTCCGTCAGTTCATCACGATAGGTTTTCGACCAACGCTCCATAACCGCAACCGCTTTCATACCAATCTCTGGCATCATCCATTCCGTCTCACCTTCATACGTTTTCCAGCTGTAGGAACGCAGCCAATAGTAAACCTCATCGTCCATCACACTTTGATACGACGCGCCGAGTTCTACCGCCGTTATTTCGTGATTGCGACAGCCCGTTACCATACCGAGAATGATGTAACACGCACTGCGAAGATGATTCAGTAACTGATTAGTTTGGGCGAGCGGCGGTAAACCTAGACTTGCCAAATATCGGTTGGCCTGCATTTGCATTTCTTTCAATGGTACTTCGCCTAACCGCTGTTGGGCAATGCCATCACGAGCATCAAGTAGGGTGTCGGCATTGAGTAGCAATTTTTCCGATGCTTTAAACAACGTAACCATGAGTTCATCTGGAATAATGTCTGTTTTAGATTGCGTTGTTTTACCCGTCGTACGTCCTGCCAACGTTGCAGCGGATGAATCCGGCCAGGGCGCATTTTGTATTCGGTCGACGCTCGCCTCACCCAACACATACAGTATCTCAATAGCGCTGAGTCTATTTTTCAACGCATTCGATGTATGCGCCTGGCGTCGACAAGCATCAACATAGGTCATACATCTCATCGGCGTGACATCAACCAATCGGTGAATGTGATGATTTGTCAGCCAGGTCATGAATTGGACTGCAGCATGGTGGAATCGGGTGACAGTCGATGCCACGGGCCGTTTTACACCAGGCAATCCCGTCAACCAGTAACGGTACGTAATGGCTTTCAAGGGCTCTGTAAAATGACTCGGTACTCGTCTCCATTGAATCATCTTCTGGCTGTTCGTGCTGTTCACGGTTTTAAAAAAAGGTGACAGGTCCCATTGGTCATCACCATAGCGGCTTAAAACCACGTCGTTATTGCCTTCCTTTAATGTACTAATCACAATACCGTTACGTTGTGTGACCGTGAGCTCTGTCGTCGATTGCGGCTGTTCAATCCAGGCGGGGCGAATGCTCATACTCATAGCGAAGCATCCCCATCAATTAGCATAGAATCTCGCCAAAAGGGATGAGGCTCTTCTTTGGCTCGCTGTTTAACCGCGTTGATCCAATCGCTGGGAAATCGGCTCGTTATATGATCATCAATGAGCCTCACAATCCAACCGTAGAGCTTGCCCCACCGTTTGCTACCAATCCTATGGCGCTCCCTTACCATCAACCAGTAGAAGCTGTAGAGCCGATGCAAATCGGCTTCATCCAGCGTCACAACAAAACTGCGACAGCGAAAGCAACTTAAAAAATCCGTACAGGCTTGCCCATCCTTAGGTGCACGATCACCATAATAAGGATCCCTACAGCGTCCCACTGGCGTCATTTCAGTTTGATTGGCCATAGGTGTTGGACTGTCGTCTCGCTCCCCTCGAAGCGTCGACACCAACACCTCACCTAAAAATCTATGATTACGCTCCATTTCAGGTGTAACCTCCAGGTAGTGGCTATCTGACACCTTGACGGTATGGCCGGCTAAACGTGCGACGGTGAATGGGTCACCGCCACTCAATCGCCACAGTCGATTAACAAAGGTCTTTCTGAGGCGAGAAGTGTTTAAAACCAGGGGATTGCCATCATCGCCACGCAAATCATGGCGTGCAATAAATCTCCGGATATTGACAAACAAACTCTGTGCCGTTAATCCGGCAATATCACTTCTCGAAGTAGCAGGACAGCGAAACAACCACAAACTGTTTCGCAAATGGACGGGAGCATCATCGACCAGGGGTACCGTTAGCTTCTGTACTTTTTCTATGATCGCCACCACATCCATTTTCACTGTCGAGAGCGTATCGATGTCCCCCGATCCTTCAATGGATGTTAAATGCGTTGCATTCCCGCGACGTTTATAGGTAACAATTAGTCGCCTGTTCTTCTTAAAGGGATGCGGCTTCAATGGGGCACGACTCAGCTCCAACATCGGAGTAGAATTCCTGCCTATGCGCAAACAGATGGCAATCAAACAGATCGTCAATGCTTCACTGGCTGCGCCCACAAAACGCTCTGCAAAAATATCAACCAAGTCAACCTTGAGCGCCCCGACCAGATTTTTCCTCTCGCAATCAGAAAGCCCTTTTTGACCCTTTTTCCTCGCATTGCTACCAGGGTAGGGATTTCTTGGGAACAATATTTCTTTTGCCGGCAATAAGCGCACCCGGCTCATGGCAACTAATACACTTTTGATCTGACTGTATATTTCATGCTGTGCAGGGTAGGAAAGCCTCGCCAATCGATCCAAGTACCCAATAAACTCATTAATCAATGCGGGTGTAATATCCAGTAGTGATAAATCACGGTCCGTAACACTGGCCCAATATATGCAGAAATTAAAAAAGTACTTAAGCGACGCACACTGATTGTAAATGGTCACAACAGTGTTCTTTTTTATTTCCAGTTTTCGTTCAATTACGCATTGACAATGCCAGGTAATATCGTCAAAGCCTATCCCATAATAGGCCTTGAAATCCCAAGAGCGGCTTGAAGACGGATTACGTGGGAAAACTACAACGCTCTCCTTTTTGGGAATGGATTGAACTGATATTACATTCCCTGCGCCGATTGGTTGACCCGTTAGTGTCGTTACTTTTTTCTGATGAAGAAATTGTTTACGCTGTCCGGTCATACCTCAACCTCCATGAACAGCGCGTTAACTTCCTCCTCAAACGCTATCATTAAGTCCGCATCAATCTCCTCTACCAAATGGAGGTATCGTTGCGTGGTTGTGACGCTGCTATGTCCCAAACGATCTCGAAGATACATCAGCGCATCCCCTTTATACCCACGCTCTCGAAGCCCATGAAGCGTGTAGGTCGCATAGGTATGCCTCGCCATATGAGGCGTTACTCTAAACCCGACTTTGTCACTGACCGAGTTATAAACGCGCTTGATGGCACTGGCGCTATAGGCGTTCCCATCCCGCGTTAGGAACAGGGTTTCAGGCGAGGGTTTACTGCGCTTGATTCTCTTTTCCCGATCAAAAACGCTGTACTCCCACAAATCGCCCATCAACAATCGGGGAACATGAATTTTACGAGGCTTACTCCCCTTTAGCCGCATGTCTTCCGGTCGACAAAAAACAACATTGTGGTTTTTCAGCTGCCCATCTGCATCCGATGTTGGGCTAACCACATACGATAAGGGAAACGTACAAAATTCTTCACTGCGCAACCCTGTTTGCAACGGTAGACGCAAGAGCAGTCGATGGGTTGGATTCTCAATCGCGTTTAGACAAATCTTGACTTGGTCTCGCGTCAAAAATTGTATCGGCTCTCGCTTCTCTGTGAGCAGAATATCTGCTGACTCTGATCGGTTTGCACTCGATCCTATATGCTGAAAAAAGTGATTCTGCTTACGAACAAAAACAGTCTCACTTTCAAAAGGAACACTCTGAATAATACCGATCTTCAGTGCCCATCGATAAAATAGAATGATAGTTCTCAGCCTTTGATTGATCGTACTGGACTTCAAACCGCATTCGTTCAATGACCAATCTCGATAGCTTTCAATAACCGATAGGACGCCAACTCTGCGCTCCGCTTTCCAATTGAATTTGTTCGTGATCACGAAACCAAAATAATCATACAAATCTTTTCCGTATCGATGCCAAGACCCCTTGCTGTTGACGCGGCCACGCTTAATGCAATGATCAATCAGAAACCAGTGCGCATCCTCCACAATCTTTTGATCATCATCTAAAATAATGGGAAATCCTTCATAGGGTATTCCATAAATTCTGAATGACTTATCGCTCAGCACTAGACGCATCTTCTTACCTTATCAATCAACAAACCACTACGACATCTCAACATAGAGTCTTGTTTTATAACATACTTTTTTGTAACTAAAGCATGTACTAGAATCATCAGACCGATATCGATCGAGCGCTTGCCCTCGCTGATCCAACCCGTCAACGCCTTCCAGGCCGCTGACCGGGAGTCAAAGAAATAGCCTTGGCCGGCCAGGTTCAAGGTCCACGGCCAGGGCCGGTAACCGCCTGCCGGTTCAATCTGCTTACCGCTCTCGGTGAGGGCCATGGCGTACAATAAGGTATGCGGAATTCCCTCTGCTGTTGCGATAGAGCGGTAGCCTGCCGGAACCGAAGTATCGCTCCAGCAAATGCCGGGGAAAACCAAGCCAACGAATACGCATAGCCAGACCCGATACCACCTCAACCGGGTCATCGTTATAGTTCCGATTCCCGGAGCTGCGAAAGTTCCTCTCCCCTACGGCGTAAGAGGTAGGGAACCTTACCCTGCCCGCTCGTCAGGCTTTCCAGGGCACCCCCGTTATAGTTGAGAGTGACCCGCTGGCTGCGCACCCATTCGGGTTCAATCCCGTGGCTCGACGCCCACTCCCGTACTGCCGCATCATCACCCAGCGCTAACTCTGTGAGATAGATATCGATGCCACTGACTTCATCGATCCGCTGCAACAGTTTGTTCACCAGCACATCACAGACCGGACACTCGGGACGGGCGAAAAACAGCAGACGATCTGTTGATTGAAGCGCGCTCGTCTCTGCTGACTTTCCGGGTAGACGGTCGATGTCGATCAGCGGTTCATTGGGATAGAGGCGTTTTACTGCCGTGTCGTAAGCACGTTGGAACGAGAGAATACGATCCACGTCCTCGCGCATGGCGCGTGCCCAGGATTCCGCATACTGCTGGCGCTCCGCTTCATCCCGTGCATGGATACCAAGTACCTCGATAGGCGATATCGTCGATGGACTGATACTTCCGCGAATCCCTCCCATCAGTTGTTGGTAGCGACGCCATTCCACTTCTGACAAATCCCAGACTCGGGCGCGGGCCAGGTCCGTTTCTGATAAGTCGATAGCTGCTGTCGTTGATGCAGCCTGGGCGGTCTCGTTTACCTGGAGTTGGGATAGGTCAGTGGCAACCACGGGGAACGATGCCATGAGGGCAAAAGTCAGAATGGCGAGTTTCATGTGACTACTCATCTGTGTAGTTCCGGCAAGCGTGCGTGACCCATTGACAGCGAGCTGATTATGATTCTGACGGTAAATAACAACCGTCGGAGGTCGTATGAAAACGTCAATTAGAGCGAGTTTGACACTAAAAGAAGTGGCCAAGCATTTCAAGCAGTGGCGAAGCGTTAAAAAGCAAGGGGAACGGATACCGGATCACCTATGGAGTGAAGCGGTATGTCTGTTACGTACCTATGGGGTCTCGCAGGTCAGCCGAAGCCGGCGCCTGAGTGGTGCGGACCTGAACAGGCGCCGTGTGATCAGAGAGGTGGTTTTAAGTGGGCAGGCGACCGCCGGGGGATAGACGTTTGTGGAGATGGACC
>JAAETJ010000520.1 GCA_024228495.1 bacterium
AGGGTCATAAATCCCCGTATTGAGGCCCGCGTTTCGACTTCCGGTTCACACCCAAAACCAGACATCGACGTCCGTTTTCGCCCCGCATGTCGGATTAGCCCCTGAAAGCGGACTCTCATTCTGGGAGGCCAAAGAGTCTGAAAAGTGCCACTAAGCGACTCTTGGACACTATTGGGTCAGATAGACATCTCCGTTCATGGCGCCAACACCTTCAGGTACGGGCACATCCGTCGCCGAATAGTCAGTGTTGAGAACCAGATGAGGTCCCGCAAACAGCTCCAGACGGCTGACGATGATAGCGGTATATGCGGACTTATCGGCAATGGGCGCATCGGCATCGATATAGAGATGACCTGCTGGGAGGTAGATTGTGCCTTCTAACTTCCGCGCACCGTCACTCAAGATGGCATGAGGCCTAACTTTTTTGTTGGAGCGTTCTTCGAAGAACAAGATGCCAGCCAGTTCTCCGTCAGTAGGTGCTGTGAGGCTGATAGTGGTCCGAGGGCCGAAATACAAATGGGCATCCTTGCCAGTAAAAAAGAACCCAACATGTTCGCCTTCAATCGATGCTTCTTCAGTCACATAAAGCGGACCGTCTTTTATGATGTAGTCACCTGAACCGAATGTAGCGATGATCCCACCACCTATGATCAATCCTCCGCAATAGACGCCCGGATCAAGCGTGACCTCCGAGCGATCGTATTTGCTGGTATCAACAGGCTTTTCAGCTTTCTCCTTGAAGTGCTTCTTGCCGCCACCCTTTCCGTCGCCGGACTCTCCCTCTGTTTCATTCTTAATGTTATCTTTGATCTGTTTTTCTTTAATTTCTTCATGTTTTTTGAAGTCGATGCCAACCCGGAAATCCGTATAGTCGCAACTGCCGATGGCGGGTTCTGGCCGGTTCTTGAGCGGGTCTTCAAACGCGGGACAATCGGTTACCGGTGCCGGATCGAAATTATTCGCATCTCCCTTGACGCCACCTGCCGAGCAGATCAGTCCAGCTTCGAGGGTTGCGCCAGAATTCGATTCAATCGCGTCTTTTTTTGTTGCGTTCGAATAGACCGCGCAACCGTCGCCGGTGAGCTTCGCATTCTCATTGAGGGTAACGCCTGGTTCGACCTTCCGGCCTGATTTCATAGCAAGACCGAGAACGCAAAGAGGGACACCCCCGGTATGAACACCGGCAGTCGCCTGGACGGACACCCCACTACCATTCGTCCAATCCATAAAATAGGTCGTGACTGGCAGCTTAGCTTTCACCGTGACGCTTTCTGCATTCGCTCCGACATCTACGGTGACGGAAACGCGGTCGCCATACTTGCCCAGGTTCATTTCCAAGACTTGCTTTGCGACCGCCAGTATCTGAGCTTTGCTCGTACTTGAAACCTGCAATTCTTC
>JAAETJ010000521.1 GCA_024228495.1 bacterium
GATGTCGCTCCACTGCAAGTCGTCCAGAAAAATGACCAGGGGATGCTCTTTTTGGGCAAACACTTGAATGAAGTTCTTGAAGGTAATAAAAAAGCGGTTTTGCGTTTCGGTTGGCCCCATCTCCTGCACCGGGGCTTGGGGGCCGATAATCTTTTCCACGGCAGGGATCAGGTCAATGATGATCTGTCCATTAGGCCCCAGCGCTGCCAGCAGGCGGTTTTTCCAGGCGACCAGGCGTTCATCTGGTTCGCTCAACAATTGCCTGACCAAACTCTGAAAGGCCTGGACGAAGGCGCTGTAGGGTACGTCTCGCTGAAATTGATCAAACTTGCCGTCAATAAAATACCCTTTTTGGGCCACAATCGGCTTGTGGATTTCCTGTACCAGCGCCGATTTACCCACCCCAGAGTAGCCCGATACCAATAAATATTCCACCTCACCTTTGGCTGCTTTGTCGAAGGTAGCCAAGAGAGTGCCAACTTCCGCTTCCCGGCCATAAAGCCGTTGCGGTATCTGGAACTTTTCGGAGACGTCCTCTTGTCCCAACTCAAAATGTTCTATGCGGCCTGTTTGCTCCAGTTGGCGCAAACATTCTGTCAAATCCTGGATAATTCCACGAGCGCTTTGATAGCGATCTTCGGCGTTTTTGGCCATCAGTTTCAGCACAATATTAGAGACAGCTTCCGGGATCGACGGCTCTACTTTATGGGGGGGTACAGGAATTTAGGCGATATGGCTATGTATCCAGCCGATGGTGTCCGCCGCCTCAAAGGGGCGAGACCCGGTCAGCATCTCA
>JAAETJ010000522.1 GCA_024228495.1 bacterium
ATCGTCTTCCTCGTAAACGGCCGTTTCCACTGCACCGTTTCCATGACCATTCTCACCATTGCTGTTATTGCTACCCAAGAACTGCACCCGGTCAGCGACAACTTCAAATGATGCGCCGACAGAGCCGTCGTTGCGTGTCCATAAGCGAGGGGCTCCCGTATTGGGGTCTGGACGCAGGCGACCTTCAACAAGCACCTGACGCCCTTTGCGCAGATATTGATTAACTGCTTCAGCCTGACGACCCCATACGCTGACGCGGAACCAGGTCACTTCTTCTTGTTGTTCACCGCTAGCACGGTCATTCCAACGCCGATTGCAAGCAATTGAAAGATTGGTGACGGCCTGTCCATCGGGCATATAACGCATTTCTGGATCATTGCCTAAATTGCCAGTGATAATTAGTTTTTGAAACATGTTTGGTCTCCTTTTATGTGAGATTGAGTTGATAAAATTTCGCCCCATACGGCGCGATAGCGCCCATCACCAGACCCAACCAGCCCTGTTGTCTTTCACCAACACCTTGCCGATGCAGAGAAAAAAGAAAAGACGGCTACCAACCTTTGCAGGTCAATAACCGTCTTCATAAAAAATAGAAA
>JAAETJ010000523.1 GCA_024228495.1 bacterium
ATCAACACCGGGATTCTTACCGTACCACATGGCGAATACGCCGTCATATTGTCCTCCTCCCAGCAACTCTGCCTGTTGGGTTCCCCAGACAGCTGTAGCAGCAATATCCTCGTTCAAACCCGGTTCAAACCTGATTGCAGCTTTCTCCAGATGACTGGCAGCTGCCCAAAAGGTCTGGTCGACGCCGCCAAGCGGGGAGCCACGATAACCGGAGACAAATCCGGCCGTATTCAGCCCATGGCGTTTGTCGGCCCGAGACTGTTCCAGCATCAACCTGGCTAAAGCCTGGGAACCGTTCAGCAAAACAGTGCCTTCGCCCGATAGATATTTTTCAGAAAGTGAAACCTGTTTTAGCGCTGGTTTTCCGATCTGCGCAGTCGCTATATTCATTCTATCCCCAGTAGTCGAAAAATGCTTTCCGGTGGCATTGATTGCATAGTGCAACAGTATATGAAATTATGCAATAAATTTCGTATTTGACATTTCTTGCAAAAATGGAAAGTATTTAGCTGTGAAGAATGCGATCTCCTTGACCGGGTCGCAATGTTACCCAGATTGAAAAAGGCAGACTGATGCAAACCGATAATCCTGTAGCCTATATTCCCTCAATTGGAAAAACCGTAGTCAAGAAAGTTGGCACCCGGGCAGAAACGGTAATCGATCTCTCACTCAACGAATCCAGCTATGGAGCAAGTGCACTGGCGCTCAAGGCGACCCGGGAACGATGTAACCGGCTGTTCAGATATCCGGACCCTGCCAGCACCGACCTTCGCAATGCTATTGGTCAGGCCCATGACCTGGATCCTGGGCAAATAGTTTGCGGTAACGGATCAGAGGAATTGCTTGATGTGATCGGGCGATTATATGCGCGCAGCGGTGACGAAATTCTGTTTTCCCAATACAGTTTCATGCAGTTTCCCATTGTCGCCATGCGGGTTGGGGCCACGCCGGTCAGTTCCAGAGAGGAAAAACTGACAACCATTGTCGATGCCTTGCTTGACAAGGTTAGCGATCGAACAAAAATCGTATTTCTGGCAAATCCCAATAATCCATCGGGCACCTACATTCCAAAGGATGAAGTCAGACGTCTTCGCGACAACTTGCCGGCCCATGTGGTTTTCGTCATAGATTCCGCCTACGCGGAATATGCC
>JAAETJ010000524.1 GCA_024228495.1 bacterium
CATAGCCATCTTTACGAAATGTCTCAAGTTGCTGGGTATCCAATAACGGAGCGGTCAACATAATCAGCGCTGACGCACGATCTAATTTGAGTTCGCCAATCAATAGATTAGCGAAGACCTGAAAAAAGTTTATCGGGCTAATTAAGGGTGCCAGCGAGGAGCAACTGAGGCAAACTCCGCGCTTTTGGGGAGAAAAGCCATGAGTAAACCCAGTTGTCGTCCGAACCAAGAAGCCCATCAAGCACACCAAGAGAAAATCAAAGCGGCCCGAGAGACGTTAGCCCGCCAGCAAGCCTCGGCAGGGATTGAGGTGTTGCGGCGACCCAGTGTCTCCAACACGCTCTGTCCGTATCAAACTCAAGCCGAGGAACAGGCGGCGCGAGAAGAAGCGGTCGCCAGTCAGGTTTCCGCCTATCGGAGCCTGTTACCGTCGTTACTGAAAAAGCTGTCGAAGATCCCTGATCCGCGCCAGCCCAAGAAGGTGAAACATAAACTGACAGTAGTGCTGACCTATGGCTTATTGATGTGCGTGTTTCAAATGGCTTCGCGACGGCAAGCCAACACCGAGATGAGTCGGCCGGTCTTTTTTTCGACCTTACAGCAACTGTTCCCCGAGTTGGAGACCTTGCCGCATACCGATACCTTGAATCGGCTGTTAGAACGAATCGATGTTGAACTCTTGGAAGTGGCCCACATGGAATTGGTTCAGCGGTTGATTCAAAACAAGAAATTTCAGCGCTATTTGATTGAGAAGCGCTATCCGATTGCGATAGACGGAACCCAAAAGCTGACCCGTGACGGTTCGTGGTGGGGCGAAGAATGGCTCCAGCGCGAGCATAAGACGGAAG
>JAAETJ010000525.1 GCA_024228495.1 bacterium
CTATGCCTCGTTCGGCAAAACCACGATCGGTAACCCCCGTTGGCGTTGCGGCATCTGTGGTAAAACATTTTCCCAGAACACTAAGCCCACCGCTCGGCAAAGGGATCATCACAAGAACAAAACCATTTTCAAATTGCTAGTCAACAAGATGCCAGTGCGGCGTATTATCGAAGTCACCGACATCGCTCCTCAAACCTTCTATCACCGCCTGGCTTTCTTCCATCGCCAGTGCCAGGCATTTGCTGCCCACCGGGAGCGTGCCTTGGCCAAGCTTGCCATCCATAGACTATATCTCGGCATAGACCGACAGGACTATTTGGTGAACTGGCAGGTGCGCAAGGACAAGCGCAATATTCAACTATCGGCCATTGCAGCGGTAGACAACGAACACGGTTATTGCTTTGGTGTGCACCTTAACTTTGATCCTTCGCTCGATGCCACAGCCATTCAGGCTGAAGTTGAGATCAATGGCGACCTCTACATGCCCTATCCGCATCGGCACTTTGCCCGTCTTTGGCTCAAGGCTGACTACGACGCTGCCAGAGTTAGATCAACTGCAACAAAGCGACACAACCTCTGCCTGTCAGCGGCAATTGATGATACCTATGCGACGGCTTTGACACGCAACGACATTGAAAATCCTGATGCGCCATCATCTACAAAACGGCTTCCTGAATATGGTATGCAAATCCATGGCGAGTACACGATGTATGGCCACTTTTTCTTCCTTAAACGCCTGCTTGGTAATGTTCAAAAATGGCGCTTCTTCATCGACCAGGATCCAGGTCTTCGGGCGGCATGTCTGGCGGCATTCCATGATGAGATCCGAGCCCATACAGTTGATGTCTTCTATGTCCGCATCAACAAGGAGCTGACAGTGGACGAAAGACGCCACAGGTACAACGACGCTAAAACAGTGTTTGAGCAGGCAAAAGCCTCTCACCCAGACATGAAGCCACAAGATGTCAAGCGAGAACTAATCAAGGAGCGTTTAGCCGCCATGGAGGTGCATGGAAAATGGCAGGATCAGTGGCTTGACCATCCTTTCCCGACCATGGGTGAGCCGGAGAAGGCTGTGGCATGCCTTACCGACTTAAGCGGTTGTAACGAAGACCACAAAGCCTGGCTCTACAATAAAGCAAGCCTGCAGGAAGTCGATTCATTTTTCAACGAGGTGCGACGTCGCCTCTCATTGCTAGAACGGCCAATTCATTCTAAGTCCAACAAGGGTCGAATCTGGAATGGTTACTCACCGTACGATCCGGGAAATGTAACCAAGGTACTCGATATCATGCGCACAGTTCACAATTACATTCTGCCTGGTAAGGATGGGAAAACGCCAGCTGAACGTCTTGGGCTTGCTCAAGTACCGTTGGATTATGAAGATATCATTTATTTTTCACAG
>JAAETJ010000526.1 GCA_024228495.1 bacterium
CCAGGCGGCTTGATTTGGCGTATGCTTACACTGCCATCAAGGGTTGATGGATGGCGGTGAAAACGCCTACAGCCGAGATTTTCAATAAAAAATAGAATAAATTAATATGCAGGGAAAACACAACAAGATGATTACCATAACTACACCCAAGACCATAAAATGTTTATGGAAATTCTTTAACCAAGGGAACCAATTATATATAGGATCCTCGTGAGCTACACCCAATCTTTTGAACATTGAGGCAGCTAGAAACAAACAATAAACTGAAAAGAGAGCAACAACTATAAAATCAGTAGTAGTATCAATCATATAAATTATTATTAAAAATGTCCCTGGCAGAGGGCGTCAATTTCATTGACACCCTCCGATATATTTGTAAACAACTAATCTTTCCCCGCCGATGAAAGTAATCTCTCCTGCTACAGCTTGTACAAATTCAGGACTCTTTCAGATCTTATTTACCCACTTGAGTATCTTATAAAGTTTAACAGCCTGCTAAACAAGAGTAATCAGTTTGGGCAAAAGTTGCACTTATCCCAACTCCCTCAGACGGGTCTACTGTTATTCCCCAAACACTACCAGTAAATGGAACTGTCCCAGCGCTCCAAAAAAAGTTAATCTCACCACCTATTATTGCACTAGCATTTACTGTAAGATTATTTGCTGGACCTTCATAATTAGAACTGTCATCTTCCAGATTCCGAGGTATAACCAAAAGTTGTGGATTGGTTAATGAAAAGAAAACAGCGTATCCTCCAAGGTGATCAAACCAAAACCGGAAAAACCGGAAAGGAAAACACGCCTTGGAAAAGAGTAACATATCCACAACAGAACTCGAAACTTTACAAACAGAAACCAAACTGACTTTGGACCAACTGGTGCAACGCGGTGCCAGACGGATGCTAGAAGCAGCCTTGGCCGCAGAAGTAGAAGCATACATACAGCAACATCAAGATAAACGAGATGAAGCAGGGCTTGCCCAAGTGGTACGCAATGGAAAAAGTCAGGAGCGTACGATTCGTACAGGAGCCGGTGTGCTCAAGATAGCAACGCCTCGGGTCAACGATAAGCGAGCTGGGCAGAAATTCACGAGTGCGATTCTGCCGCCCTACATGTGGCGCACACCCAGAATAGAGGAAGCGATACCGGTGTTGTATTTGCGCGACCTCTCCACTGGTGACTTCAAGGAAGCGTTGGCGACGCTATTAGGAGAAGAAGTCGTGACCGGGTTTTCGCCGACAACGATTACGCGCTTACTGTCAGTGTGGCAAGAAGAACGGCGCACCTGGCAAAAACGGTCGCTAGCACACAAACAATATGTGTACATCTGGGCAGATGGCGTGCATTTTAATGTCCGCTTGGAAGATGACCGACTCTCTTGTCTGGTTATCATCGGTGTGCGACCAGATGGGGTCAAAGAAGTGATTGCCATTGATGATGGATACCGTGAATCGACTGAATCCTGGCTCACACTGCTGCGTGATTTGAAGGCACGTGGCATGAATGCCCCTAAACTGGCGATGGCCGATGGCGCACTCGGCTTCTGGGCAGCGTTGCGACAGGTATTTCCAGAAGCCGAGGAGCAGCGATGTTGGGTTCATAAAATTGCGAATGTACTCGACAAACTGCCCAAGCGATTGCAACCCAAAGCAAAAGAACAACTGCATGAAATCATGCGTGCGCCAGACTATCAAGCTGCGCTAGCAGAAATAGGACGATTCACACGCACCTTTGCCGACAAATATCCGAAAGCGGTCGCAACGCTCATCAAAGATCAAGAACAGATGTTTACGTTCTTCAATTACCCGGCTACTCATTGGATTCATCTGCGGACCACCAATGCGATTGAATCCACGTTTTCAACGGTGAAAGCGCGGACGCGAGTCACGAAAGGAGCGGGGTCACGCAAAGCGGGTCTGGCGATGGCCTTCAAGTTGCTAATGATGGCCGAAAAGCGCTGGCGCAAGATCAATTCACCGCATCTAGCAGCTGTTGTTCAGGCTGGTGTTCTGTTCCCAGATGGACAGACTCGCATTTTGCCTGACATGCTAAAGCCAGATGATTCGCTTATTATCAAGCCTGTGGAGGTCGCCGTTTCGCTTGGCCGATCCACAACATTTGACAATATCTCCCGACGGCAAGTGTGGCAGTTGTTGGTTTAGTCCATTGTTTGACTGTGTTTTTAACGTGATTGAACAGACTTTTGCAGGTATTCCAGATTGAAGAAAACATGATAATTTCAACTCCATTTCGAGAGATTTAAGGTGGAGCCAAATGATAATCAAAGAAGGCGGATATGCTACAAAGTCATTCAAAATCAGAACGGATGTGTTAATTCACCCTCACAGGTAAAAACTGTAGTTTAGCTGGAGAAAACTGTAGGAGTTTTAAATGAGGTTGAGTTCTTTTGCTTTAGCGATGGCAAGGGTGCGTTTGTTGACGCCAAGTTTGCTGTAGATGTTTTTGATATGGTAGAGAACGGTGTTGAGGCTAATAATCAACTGTTCGGCGATCTCTTTGCTTTTTAGTCCGGAGGCGATGAGGGTCAGAATTTCTAGCTCGCGTTTGCTGAGAGGATCGGTAAGGAGGGATTGGTGGTTAGCAGTTGGAGATTGGGAGCCAAAGGCGGCTAACAGTCGGTTGCGGTAAGGTGTAGGTGAGAGTTGTTGCAGTAAGGTGGCAATAGGCTGGCCTTCGTCCACGTATAGGCGGATAAGGCCTTCTGGTTCAGTAGCGATCATGGTTTCTAGCAGGAGGCGACGGGAAACGGCCGTTTCCCCCAACTGCATCCGCGCCATCACTGCCAATAGTTGATAACGCCACGCATCCCCTGGTCGGCCCGTTTCTACAGCAAAAGCTTGCAGTCGGTGCAGCAGAGCCAAAGCTGCTTTCGCCTGATCTAGAAAACACCAAACCCGAACCAACGCCACATACTGAGGTTCACTTCTATAACTAAGGAGATCATCACCCTGCAATCCGCAGTTTTGTACCCAGGTGTGAATCTCTGCCCTTAGATAAGCCCATTCACTCCCCATTTGCACCAGACGAATCTGCCATTCGACCACGGCCGCATTGAGCCGTTGGCGAATGTAGGCAAAGGGTGACTGTTGGGCAAACTGCTGTAAGGTTTTCATAATTTTGGCTACGGCCGTTCCATTTCCTTGTACCCAACGCAGTTGCGCCAGCCCCAACAGCCCATCCGCCCGATCTATTGCACCGGTCAAGGCATACAACTTATCGGCTTCTTCTATTAGCGAGGTTGCTTTGTCTAGTTCGTTCCATTGATAATGAATCAACCCCATATTGAGAACCAGTGGTGCCGCTGCCGGCAATCTGGTTCCAGGCCATGGTAGCGCGTCTGTCCAAGCTTGGGCCTGCGCCAAACCATCTTGCAGGAGGCTCGCTGCCCGCTGCCATTCTCCTTGAGCACAACTCAACTGAGCCGACATACCCCAGGCCGCTAGCGCTGCCAGAGTATTGCCAGCCTTCAGGTTCAAGCGCACCGCCTCTTGCGCTAGGATAGCTGACTTTTTTATCTCATTTTCAAATGTGTAGCTGAAGGCCAGTTCAACCGCCGTCGCTCCCTGCATGATCAATGTTGTCGTATCTGGATTCGACAGTTGGGCCAATTGGTCAAACGCCTGCTCGAGCAGCAATATTCCCTGATGCAAATTGTCGGGGAAACGGCCGTGGCGGATTACCAAATACCCTTTTAATATCATTTCATAGGCTGCCATAGGCCAGCCCAGCATGTTGGGTAGGGTGGACAGCTGCTCCATTATGTGGGTGCATTCCTCAAACTGCCCTGTAAACATCAGCACCCAGGCGTGATAAAGGGTGAGACGAAGATCGGTGTCACGATGGGTAGGCGGAAGTTGATTGATATGGTGTAGAGCGGTGCGAATGTCACCGCGGATGACCATATTCTCGATATGTTCCGATAAAAACATCGTTGCCCGATCATAATCAGGCGCCTGTAGCGCATGGTAGATGGCGTCATCCAAATAGCCAGCTTCCGCGAACCATTCGGCAACACGGATGTGTAAGCGAGGCACAATGTCAGGCTCTATTTGGTGTAATTGCTGGCGTAAAAGCTCGGCAAAGAGGTGGTGATAACGGTACCAACGTCGCTCGTTGTCCAGGGGAATGAGGAAGAGGTTATGGGCTTCGAGCTGTTCCAGGATTTGTTGGCTGGGGGGTGGTGATTGGCGTACCGCATCACATAAATCGGCACAGAGGCGGTCGAGAACGGCCGTTTGTAACAAAAACGCCTGCACCTCATCCGACTGCTGATTCAGCACCTCCTCCAACAAATAATCCATGACAAAGCGATGACTACCAGTAAAACTATCGATAAAACGAGCCACATCACCCCGATTCTGTATAGATAGCGCCGCCATTTGCAGCCCGGCAATCCAGCCTTCGGTACGATCTTCTAGGGCGGCGATCTGGTCAGGCGATAGGGTCAGGTTCATGCTGCTCTTCAGAAACTGTGCCGCTTCCGCTTCGCTGAAACGCAAATCGTCGGCGCGCAGCTCCGTCAGCTGGCCTCTGGCTCGCAAACGCGAGATAGGGAAGCCGGGGTCGGTGCGGCTGGTGATGACGAGCGTCATTTGGGGTGGCATGTGATCGAGCAAGAAGGCCATTGCTTTATCTATGTCGGTCGATTCTAGGGCGTGGTAGTCATCGAGAACGAGGTAGAAGGGGGTGGAAACAGGAACGACATCATTGACAAAGGCGGTCATCAAATTTTTGGCAGGCAGCGGCTGGGTCGATTGTAACAGTTGGGGCAGATAGGATTGGGCATTGGCTAACGGCCGTATCGCTGCTGCCAAATAAATAAAAAATTGCTGCGGGTCGCTGTCATCTTCATCTAACGACAGCCAGCAAACGGCCGTATTTCCCTGAATTTGATCAATCCATTCCGTAATCAACGTCGTTTTGCCATAACCTGCTGGGGCAGAGAGCAAGATTAGCTTTAACGGCCGTTTCGCATCCAACTTGGCCACTAAATGGGGGCGCGGCACAAGGCTGGGTCGTAGCGAGGGAGTATAAAGTTTGGTTTGTAAGAGTAAAGTTTCCACCGGGGGATTATAAAGGAA
>JAAETJ010000527.1 GCA_024228495.1 bacterium
ATGTTTGGTAACGGTTTCCAGTGTTAAACTCTTTGATTCAATTGCTTTCATGATGCACCTCATGGTGATGTTTCTTTACACGAGGAGCATCCTAATTACTTCGCTGTCAAGGGGTCACGCACGTTTGCCGGAAGGACACAAACTGCATGGGTTGACGATCCACGCCCTCGTACAGCACATTTTCAAAATAGCGGATATAGGGTCGGAATGTCTTGAAATAGAGCGCTGGGTCCATCTTTTCCGGAATACGCCGCAGCACAGCTGTCTGCTCATCAATGGCAGAGGCTATTTTTTCCAGTGATTCGTCTATCAATGACAAGTCAGATGCTGGCAATGCCTGCTGAATCAACGCGATGGCATCGAGGATTCTTGCCGCAATGGCTTCTATCTCAACGTGTACCAGGATGAACCAGTGTTCGTCGTAGAGGTGGACAAAATTTTGGATGGTATCGATATTTCCCAGTTCGATAGGTGCCTGCTTATCAAACCTTTTCCAATTGTACAGGGCGTATCCGTCGTAACTGAGAATGGGCGGTCGCCCCAGCAGCGCACAGGCATGACAGAGGGGCTGTGCGATATTAGCAGGCAGAACGGTTGCCGGTGGCAGACCAATCTGATTGATATAGGCGGAGGCGAGAAATCTCACCCGCAGGTAATAGAGTCGTAATTCTGGCTGGACTATGGCACTCGTTTATTGTTCATCCCAGAAGGGGATGGTTAAGCGGCGTGCAGAGTCTCGGAAGCCATTATGCGCCAACAGGCTGGGGAGGTCCTTGCCAATTTCATCCAGCATTGTCAATTCAGAGTCTGGAGGGAATGCTGTCAGGGGATCGTCCCCTGGGAGGAATCCCCGCTTACAGTAGATGTTCTCCATTCCATTATCTTCAGGTAGGCTATGTTTCTGTCTATTCAATAAAAAAACGGCAGTTGACTCCGCTACAACAGGTTACTCTCAATAGCGTATTCATCATCACGCGGCATTTTTTCTTCCCTTCATCCAATCAATGCACTGTTCAAGTGCCTCTTTCATCTTTATTTCAGGAAGATGGACACGCTGTCCGTGACCAGGCAACACCCAGGAAAATCGGTATTGCGTAAGCAACTCCATTGACTTGATCTGTTCTCCCCAGTTGTGCCAGCAATAGCGTGGTGATGCGCTCAGGCAATGGCGCAAAGGATGCCACCACAAATGATCGCCGGTGAAAAGATATGTCTCTCTGTATAGCAAGCAGCATGACCCTTGAGTATGGCCCGGGGTGGGTATCAGCAACAGGTCATCATCCATTGATCGCACTCCTTTTCCCTGAGGTTGAATCTCAACCTCGCGGGTAGCGGTGCGTATGTCATCTTGGTGCAGGATTCGCTGGCAGAGAAAATGTCGGGAAAACTTATCATGGTCGGCCACATCATCTGCATGGGTGAGGAAGAGATAGCGGATACCACCCATCGCTTCGAGTCGGCGAATGAGTGAAGCGTTATAACGTGGCGAATCAATCATCAGATTCCCCGATTCGCGCAGGATGAAATAGCTGGTGGCGCCATAGCTTTTTTTGGAATGGTAGCCGCAATGATAGATGTTAGCTTCGATTGGATCTGGAAATGCCGCTTGTGCCAGCTTAAATTCGTGTTTTTTTTCACTACCGATAGCACCCACAGGACATGCCAACAGGGCCATACAGGCTCGCTGGGTTTGGTCATCATTCACGGGCTGATGATAGACGCGGGATTTGTCGCCACTGGCATCAAAGCTTTCTGGCGCCACCCATCGACAGGTGCCGCAGTCGATGCAGGTGGAATCAACATAGAAGTCACCCTCTACATTAGACAAACGGCGCTTTTTCAATATAGCCATAATCTCAACGGGACAGCGCGTCACTCACAGTAGTTATCTCATTTTCTCCTAACCGGGTGGTATGATCTTAGTTACTTTTTATTTGACATCTGCTTTGAAGTTTATGTTCTATTTCTACTCTCCACTAACCTCCATGGGATTGCACAGTTGGCTGATTAAACATTTGAGACATCCAAAGTTAAGATGTTGATATCTCAATACAAAGATTATTGACCATAGGGGATAAGCCGGTGCTGGATTATGCTCGTCGAGCCTCCGTGGACATCCTTGTGGTGGGGCGCGTGAGGAGGGTTCTGTCGCAAACCCTACCTTGCCAGCCCCTGTGATAACATGTGCTCCACTTTTCAAATGACATTGACCACAATATGATCAGCTTTAAAGGGCGGCACTTCCAACAAACGATGATACTCCAGAGCGTCCGTTGGTACTTGGCCTATTCACTAAGCTATCGCGATATCGAAGAGATGATGAAGGAGCGCGGGTTCGAGGTTGATCACAGCACAATTCAACGCTGGGTCGTTCACTACTCGCCAAAACTGGAGGAAACATTTCACAAGAAAAAGAGACGGCCCGGTGACCGATGGAGACTCGATGAGACCTATATTAAG
>JAAETJ010000528.1 GCA_024228495.1 bacterium
CCTTTTTTCTTTCTCCTCACCGCTAATCCCCCCCCCGGATACCCCGTTTTGCTGCCATTTGCCTCCAATCCGTCCCATACTCGCCCCCGCTCTCCACCTCCCTTCCCCCCGACTCACCTGACATTGCCCGCTTGGAATTCCTATCCACTTCGGCCGCGACCAACCAGCCAGCATGACTGTCCACTCTTGGCAGTACGATTGAGGTCTCAGCCATTAGGTGTAAATCGGAGTAGGCCCCTTTCCCTTCCTGGGAGTGCGCCCAGACCAATCGGATCGACGGTCGTGTCTGGTTCGGCGGCATCAAGACAAGTGAGCGCCCACGAGTGCCATTCTCTTCTTCGGTCACTTCCCAATGTCCTCGTTCCTCCTTGCACCAAGCGGCCAAGGTTTTGAAGTCTTGGCCCAAGGCTTCTATTCGCACGCTTCGGCCTACCCACCGAAGTGACCCCGCTCGAGCCCCCACGCCCACCGCCTGAGCCCGACCTGCCCTGGGAGGTAAGCCTCGCACCCGCGTAGCGGGATCGCTATGACCCTGTGGGTCATGACTAAGAGGATCCCCTCCCCCCAAGGCCTAACTCTCGCGCACATGGGCCGCCCACCCCCACAAACACCGCAAGCCCGGACCAAACTCAAGGTCGCGGGCTACTGCCTTATGGTTCCAACGCCAAATCCTGCCTTTTTTGCCGCCACCCCGCCGCCGATCCCCGCCCCGGAGGCCCCGTTTGGTTGGCTTAGCCGAACTGAAGTGGGAACCATAGGGCGGTCTGTGACAAACGCCCTATTGGCTATGTGCAGTGTTGTGTGTTGGCCTCTAAAGCCAAAATTGCAAAGCTCTTCCGTTTGCTTTGCTTTCTTTTATGAACTTCAAAACCGAGTCAAATTCTTCAAAACCAGAGGAAGGAAATTTAAGTTTATTTAACTCAAAAATCTCAATCATAGAGTCTAGCCCTTCATTTAAAATCATAGCTTCTTCATACCTTTGAATGGGTCCATATTTCATTGGTAAGTGCTGAAGCTCGTCAATTAGGCCAGTTGACCATATTTCGTCATAGAACCGGTCTGATAAAGGCAGGTCTACTTCTATTTTGGCAAGTTCCTGAAGGGTTATTTTGTCATCGCCAATGGTCTGGCAAAGCAATGGATTTCTTTCCATCCATTTTTTATTGAAATCAGCTATGGAAATAGACTTAAACTCAGTATCCGTTAAATCTAATGCGACGTCACTGAGCATTCCATAATTGTCGTGTGGTTTTTCGCAGGTGTACTTCAACCTTATTCCAATGGAATATTCGTTCAATTGACGTTTGACCGTGCCATCTTCCTCTGTTTCAAAGTACCTTGTTGAATTCCCCCAATGGGGGTATTTGCCCACCGCGGTTTCATTCCAGATTCTTTTGAAGTAGTTCATATTTTTGAAGTAGTTCATATCTATTGCTTCTTTGCTCCAATTTTTTTCATAGGGGTGGATAGGAGTTCCAAAGGGGCAGTTTCGGGGAAGCGGGGTGGGTCGCGGGGGTATGCGTGGGGTCTATTGTAGGCAATTGCCAGCTGTAGTTGGCTCTATCTTTCCGCGTGAAACTGGCTTTTGCAGCCAGGGTTGGCTCTGGTTCCCCCTCTGGTTGTCTCAATTGGCTGGTTGCTCACAGGGAGCCGGGTTCGCGTAACGCATCAGGGTCCCGCGAATGGGCACCCAGGGCAGTCCTAGCTTGCCGAGCCACAGCAGCC
>JAAETJ010000529.1 GCA_024228495.1 bacterium
CGAATGGCCTTTTGCAGGCCGGACTGATGGATATGATGCCGCCGCACCTTGCCGGTTGAGTGGTCTACAGCCAATCTTGTGGATGGAAATACAAATTGCCATTGCCATGTCTTCGCCGCAGTTCCCAACTTTCTTGCCAAGGCCGCAGGCAGGAGAACCTCACCGTGCCCCTCGGCCAGATCTCCAGAATGAATAGCCTTAACCTCGGCCAGATGCGACTGTATCTTGGGGGTTAGCTTGGCAGGGAGGGGAACCACGCGGTCCTTTGCACCCTTGCCCTGGCGCACGGTGATCTGCTGATAATCAAAATCAATATCCTGAACTCGTAATCGCACACACTCCATTATGCGCATGCCGGTCCCATACATAAGTGCCGCAATTAGCTGCGAGCGTCCTGACATGGTCTTGAGTAAATGCTTTACCTCATCAGTAGAAAGCACCGTTGGAATGCGTCTGTTTGGGAGTGCCTTGGAGAAGGTTGAGATCCCCTCCATATTCTTCCCCAGTACCTCACGATATAGAAAAATCAGGCTGTTCAATGCAATCTTCTGAGTGGATGCAGACACCTGGCGCTCAACCGCAAGATATTCCAGAAAGGCACAGATATCTGCCTGTTCAAGTTGTGCGATATCCTGCCATTTGTGAAAGTTAAAAA
>JAAETJ010000530.1 GCA_024228495.1 bacterium
CATTTGGCTCTTCTCATACCAATCTAGTGCTTCTTCTATCAACTTATCTGCTTTTTGCCGTAATTCCCCTCTTAATTCTTCTCGCATTTGTTTCATCACTTGCCCTCCTTTATTTTTTGCTATTATTCTTTATGCCCTTTATTGTAACTCATAAATTCCGTTTTCTTTTTTGCCCCCAAACTGAAATGCACCCTGAAAACATCCAATATTTTGACACAAAATGTTTTTGTGTCATGCTATCATTTTTAGGCAAACTCTCTTGAAGAAAGGAAGGCAAAGATGACTGATAGTCAGCAAATGTTCGGTACACTCATGCGGGCTTTTTGTAAACACATTCGCCGCTCCATATTTGGTGACATTCGCCGTTTAGTCACGTTGGCCTGGGCTGTTGTCGGTCTGTGCTTGAGCAAAACGGTGAATTTCAACCAGTGGGGTGAAGTCATCATCAGTCGGGCGAAAAAAGCAGCCAGCCACAAGCGACGTTTTCAACGCTGGCTGCACAATGAGCACGTTTTACCTTGTCGATTCTATGCTCCCTTGGTACAAGCCGCGCTGCAAGAGTGGGAGTTGACAGAAAGATTGTTTGTGGCTGTGGACACCTCGGTTCTGCCAGGTGGTTACGTGCTGATTCGAGCTGCGCTTGTTTATCGGGGTCGAGCCATTCCTCTGGCTTGGTCTGTCATTAAACATGATAGTGCCACAGTCGGTTACACGAGCTATGAAAGCGTTTTGCAACAGGCAATCGCCACCTTGCCCCCAGATTGTGCCCTCATCTGGTTGGCGGACCGAGGGTTCTTGCACCGCCAGTTGGTCAAGTTTGTCAAACAGCGTCCAGGAGACCATTATCGCCTTCGTGCCAAAGCCAACACTCTCGTCCGTTTTGCTGACCGCCGTGTGGCTAATATGGCTCAATTGTGCCCACCCTCTGGGCAGGCCCACTTTTATCATGACGTGTATATTCTTGATGATAGCATCGGTACAGCACATGTAGCTCTAGGTAATCCTCCCGATAGTGAAGAACCTTGGTACATTATCAGTGATGAATACACCGATGTAACCACCTTTGCTGAGTATGGTCTGCGCTTTGACATTGAAGAGAGCTTCCTTGATGATAAATCCAACGGTTTTCAGGTTGAGTCTAGTCGCTTGGATGATGCCCAAGCCATTGCCCGCTTGTTTTTGGTCTTGGCTGTCGCCACTCTCTACTTTACCAGTGTAGGCACAGCCGTTGTCAAGAACCAATTTCGCACCTGCGTTGATACCCATTGGGACAGGGGCATGAGCTACTTCAAGATTGGTTGGAGTTGGCTACGTCAACAGTTTCGCCGTGGCTGGCCACAATTTGCACCTTTTCAGCTTGACGCCGGGCCTGACCCTGAACCTGCCATCTCCTCTCGTCTTAAGGCCGCACAACCTAAACGCGAATGGGTTATAGCTCACTTTTGCCCACCTTAAATTTGTCACTCAATCAGGTACTGTGCTTCAAATTAGTTCCCAAAAGTGTCGCGCCGCATAATGTTGCTTGACTCAAATCAGTTTGACTGAGGTTTGCTTTCGTTAAATTAG
>JAAETJ010000531.1 GCA_024228495.1 bacterium
ATATAGAGACTCTTGAATTAATAAGTTCACCTCGTAAAGACTGCTAACATGGCGTTAGAGACATTCACTGCCAAGCATCTTTCCAGGTCGTCAAAAGCCCTCCTTACATTAAATCGAAAAAATAACTTGCACAATTGGGGCAGTGATGGGATGTCTCTCCGCAGTGTTCACCACAATCCTCAACACTCATCATGTCATGTGATGTGATATTATGATCTTTTTGGAGAAACCTGAAAGCTATGGAGACACCCAACACAGCCCTGCAACCGATCACGCATCAGCTCACATCATCAACGATCATTCTGACAGATGAAGGCTTGACCATCAGCATTTCACGCAGAGTTTGGACACCACGCCACTGGGACAGGTTGGTCAATCTGATGCTTCAATTGGTCATGACCGGTCTGCTCTGGATCACGCTTCCCTCCCGTGTTCTGCCAATTCAGGGACAGCCACGGTGGAAGCAGATCACGCTTGACGGGCTTACGTGTCTGCTTTTTGCCGTCATGATCCGTTCAAATCATCCGTTACGAAAGCTGTTTGACGCCATTGACTGGCAGTCAATCGATGTGCGCTGTACTCCGGCGTATAAGAATCAGGAGCGTGGAGCCCCCGCCTACGCGCCTCAGGTGCTTTTTCGCATTCTGGTGCTGATGTTCGTCAGCGGCACCCCATTTGAAAGCGCCACTCTGCTTCGTTTAGAAACGGACCTGGCCTGGCGGTGGTTTGCAGGACTGAGCGTGTTGTGCGGGATTCCTGACGCGGGAACGCTCAGTCGCTTTCGCTCTCGTGTAGGGGTCGAGCGATTTGAAGCGATCATGGTCGACCTGATCAGAGCGTGTGACACGGCAGGTCTGCTGGGTCATGACGAGAGTGACTATGACATGACCGGGGTCGCTGCCAGTGCGACGCAAGCCACGCCCTATCAACGGGCGGTGATCTTGAGCAAAGCACTCAGTACCTGGTTGGACGCCAAGCACGGCGGTGTCGGCACGATTGACCGGGAGCAGATTGCCAGGATTGCGTTGGAGGTGCTGCGCGCCACCCATCCTTCCCTCAAGACGGTGCAGCCATCACAGATTGTGTGCAGTCAGGGCACTCCGGGAAACTGTGTCCAGGAGAGCAGGCGCAACGTGTCCGGCTGGTGGCAACGGATTCTCCGGAAAATATCCCGGATGAAACCACCTGCGCCTGAGGCCGCCGAGGTCAACCGGGAGCAGGTGAGTCAGGTGGCTCAAGAGCTGGTCCCCGAACTTCCTCAGGCCTTCGGAGATCCCGATGCCACTGTGGGGCATACCCGGACTGACGGCACCCTGTGCGGATACCGAAGTGGATTCCTGGTTGACGCCACACGCTTCATTATCACAGCCGTCATCTTTGTCACGCTCAGCAAGACCGAGGCGCCGACCGTCACAGCCGCATTGGACAAACATTATGCCATTTTCGGCGCCTACCCGAAACGGCTGGGATTGGACAGCGCGTTCGATCGGGACAACGTGCATCGATACACCGAGGAGCACAACATCTTCAGCGGGATCACCGTCCGAAGCCGCCCCGGGCCGGCAGGCGTGTTTCATGCCGACGCGTGTATCTGGAATGAGGAGGGACAACTGATATGTCCCAACGGAGAAGAGATGGAACACATCGCCGGGCCGTACAAAAATGGCAACGATCGCTATCGGGCCAGGGCTGAATGCGCGCAATGTCCTTTTTTCGAACAGTGCTTGACGGCCGCACAGCGGGAAAAAAAGCTCCCCCGCCGGGAGTTACAGACCAACACCGCCGCTCATCAGCGCGCGCAACGCAACCGCGAACGCAGTCGCAGCCCGGAAGGCAAAGCCATACGCCGCCAACGCTTCTCCTCTGAAGGCGTGTTTGGTCATGTCAACCGCTTCCACAACGGTGACAAAGCCCCCTATCGAAACGACAGCATGAACCATATTGCACAATTGATGGTGGCGTGTGTGTACAACCTGGAAAAGCTCGCAACCTATGGGTAGTGTCCCGATTGCGTCTTTTTTTTGAGGGAAGGAAGGAGGTGATGCGTCAGGCATTTCTATAGGAGTCGTCTGTCTTCAGGTCCCAAAAGACAGGCATGTTTTACGCCACACAGCACAATACTGTCAGGTTGAGAAGACATGAAAGCACAGTGAATCGAAAAATGCTCGTGATCTGACAATGAAAGGAACTGACATTCTATTTTTTCAAGAGTCTCTATACTAATGCAATTAAAATTTCGCAAAAGTCTTTGAAAAAGTTTTTGAAAACATTGAAACAGGAATTCCCCGAAAAACAGGGAAATGAATATTCAAAAACTTTTGTGGTAAAAAATCTTTGAAAATTTCGCTTACTTTCGCCCATTTTATAGGCAAATGAACTTCATATTTTCAAAAATTTTTGATGCAAAATTTTACTTGCATTAGTATATCATTCTGTGTTGTGCAGACTCTACAATGGCCCGCATCCATGGTCTGACTTCGATATCGTCGGTAAAGGCAACACGACGCATCAGTTCTCGCACAATATCAGTCGCCACCCCGGAGAGCTGTCCGTCTTTCGTATACGCATACGGCGGAAGTTCACCAGTAACAATCTTGAATTCTGCCTGTTGTGCATTCGTGTCAGAAATGTTGACATAAAAAAATAATAACAAGAATACCATAGGGATGTGTTTAACTCTACTCATAGATACTATCTCCTTTGCGCATAAATCTAGAAGTATAGGTTTTTTGATAAATGTATTGTGTAATGGATTGAAATATGGGCGAATTCAGGCCTGACTCTTCATTCCTACAATTCGCCTGAAATTCAGCATATTCAACAAAAAACCAACACTTCTAGACCTATACGTGAATCTTTGACTATATTTCTCGTAACATATTATAAACAAAGACTTTATATCTATACCAAAAATACTTTAGAAATATAAGGTATCTTGCACATATTATACACCTCCTTTCGAAATGTTATCAACACTAACGCCGCCAATCAGAGGCTTTTGGGACGCCCTCACCGGAAGCACGAACCCTGCTATTGCGCGGAACATTGATAGCAGGAACAATGTTGAAATTGCCGTGCGTCCCCAAAGTCCTTCTGCATTGGCATTGCTCGGTCTTTCGTTCCCTTTTTAAAGCGGATTATAGGCATTATATAACACTGTAATTTAATTTTACTTTGTCAAGTTAGCCTGTGAAAAGTCGCGCAAACCCTACGGGGTAGGTCATGTCGCAGATTCCACGTGCTACAATACTGAATGCCCTACGGGCAAAAAGATTTTACCGCGTAGCGGTTCAAGTATTGTAGCCATGGAGGTTCCAGGAATCTCTTCGCCGTAGGCGATACAGAACTATGGAAACATGACA
>JAAETJ010000532.1 GCA_024228495.1 bacterium
CAACTAGAGCGGTTTGCGTTCACTCAGAATCATTTCAGCTGGCGGTTTTGCTCCGTTTTCGGCGCAAAGAAACTTGAAAATATCCAGATATATCCTGCATTTCTTCACTTGAAACCGAACCAAAACAGCTCAGCTGTTTCTGATCCCGAGTGAATGCAAACCGCTCTAAAGTCTGGCTGGACAATTGACCAAGACCAACAATTTAAAAGCCCTGCTCGGTCGAGCAGGGCTTTTTATGCCGGGATATATTCTATTTGCGACACCTTGGCTGGCTCAACCATGGACCAGTCTTCCTGCGAGCCTATCAGGTTCAACTCATCCATTCCTTCGCTTGCACGCAATACCGTCTCAACACCCTTTGTAGCCAGCCCAAGTGCGCGCTCTTGCGCATCTCCATTCAATATGGAGGCGGCATAGAGCGCCGCAATCAAATCTCCTGTGCCCTGAGGCGCGCAATCAAATTGTTTGACGCTTGCCGCCAGTGGCTGATGATCCCCAGCAAGCAGATTTAAAAGCCTTCCCGATATACCGGGAATGGACGTTGCCAGGACCCGATCATTACCGAATTGGTCAATGGCCACCAGCGCTGTTTGCGGATCCATCACGGGACGCATGGTCAACCATTCCAGCTCAAACCGGTTTGGTGTTACAATATCAGCCAATGGCAATAATTCCGCGCGTTGACACTCTGCTGCTTTGACATCTATATAGAGCCCTTCTGGAGATCCAGGTCGACAATCGTCCCCGAGCGCCGGGTCATATAAATAAATCACATTGGGATTGAGCTTACGCACCAGTTTCAAGGCATCAAGAGCGATAAAAACATGCTCTTTACTTGGCAGATAGCCTGTCATCACCATATCGACCTGCTTGAGGTGACCGGCAAATTCCAATGCTTCCAGAACCGGACGCAAAATTTTCGATCCTAGACGCGCCCCGCCATATATTTTGTGACCGGGGTGATTGGACAGTAAAACGCTAGGCAGACCCCAGACTTCATGACCAAGGCGCTGCAATGTGAACTGAGTTACAGAATTTCCTACAGATCCGCATACAACCTGGGAAGATATGGATAGTATTTTCGCCATTTTATTTAAGGTGGCCTTTACAATATATTTTGAAGTTTCCTGAAAAGTGCCGCTTGTATGGAAGCTTGTCAGAGTTGTACTATAGGAAAGCCCTATGGCGCAAATTCGACCCCATTGTGGGCGTTTTGTGTATATAAAGCGGGGATCAGGCTAATCGAAATAGAGGCCACTGGGGGCTATATGGAAAAACGCGAACTTGGTAATAGCGAAATATTTGTCTCAAAACTCTGTCTTGGCACTATGACCTGGGGGCAACAAAACTCTGAGTCCGAAGGCCATGAACAAATGGATTATGCCGTTGATCAAGGCATTAATTTCTTTGATACGGCCGAACTATATCCCATTCCCCCCAAACGCAAAACACAGGGGCGCACCGAAGAAATCATTGGCAGCTGGATGAAAGCGCGCGGCAATCGTGAGCAAATTGTTCTGGCCAGCAAAGTGTGCGGCCGCTCGCAAATTATGGACTGGTTTCGCTCCGATGGCTCAATGGCGCAAGTTAATCCCGCGCAAATCCGCGAAGCCATTGAGGGATCACTCAAGCGTTTGCAAACAGACGTCATCGATCTCTATCAAGTGCATTGGCCCGACCGCCCGATGAAGCTGTTTGGCGGTTTGTCATTCGAAGCCCATGAAGGGGAAACCAATGAGATCGAAGAAGTCATGCAGGTCATGGGGGAACTCGTCAGTGAGGGCAAGATACGCCATGTCGGCATAAGCAATGAAACACCGTGGGGTACCATGAGGTATCTGAATGCCTCACAATTGCTGGACGTACCACGTATTGTCAGCGTGCAAAACGCCTATAATCTTTTAAACCGCGTGTTTGAAACCGGCCTCTCGGAGATCACCCATTATGAGCGCGTTGGGCTGCTTGCCTATTCCCCTCTCGCCCAAGGCTATCTGTCTGGAAAATATCAAAATGGTGCGCTGCCAAAAGGATCACGCAACCAGCTGTTTGGGCGCCTTGAACGCTACCAGACCCCTAGCGCAAATGAAGCCATTGACAAATATCTCGACATCGCCCATCGCTTCGAACTTGATCCCGCGCAACTGGCCCTGCAATTTGTCACCTCCAGATCCTTTGTCACCTCCAACATTATCGGTGCCACCACAATGGAACAGCTAAAAACCAATATCGCCTCCGTAGAACTTGATCTTAGTGAAGAAATTCTCGAAGAAATTGAGCAGGTTCATCTTGTCCACTCCAACCCCTGCCCATAAATCCTATGCCCAGATTATTTACCGGTCTTGAAATCCCCCTTGCGCAATCACAAAGCCTGATGATGTTGCGTGGCAATATAATAACGGCGCGATGGATTGCTCCCGAAAACTATCATGTGACGCTGCGCTTTTTGGGAGATGTCAGCCAGATGCAGGCTGATGATTATATGAACCAGCTTGATCAACTCTCTATTGAACCGTTCGATCTCACTATCAAAAACGTTGGCCATTTCGGCACCAAACGCGCCCATGCCTTGTGGACCGGGCTTGAACCCAGCAAACCCCTGGCGCAATTGCACCGGGCGCATGAAAAATGCGCCATCTATATCGGTCTTGAACCAGAGCCACGCAAATTCATACCCCATATCACGCTGGCGCGGCTCACCCGCACCAGACTATCAACCATCGCGCCGTTTCTCGCGGACTTTTCAGGCTTTAAACTCGACCCATTTACGGTCACACAAACAGCACTTTATTCTTCCAAACCCTCAACCGGCGGCGGGCGGTATGTCGTAGAAGAACTGTTTCCATTCGAGGGGGCAGAAAGAGGCTCGTCCTTTTCTGACCGCCGCATTGGCGATTAGATTTATCCCTCGATTTCTGCCAACAGTCCCCTGCTCGCCGCTTGCACGAGATCCAGCACATGTTCAAAACCGCCATCGCCACCATAATAAGGGTCGGGTACTTCTGTTTCTGATTGATCAGAGGCAAATTCTAAAAACATTCGTATTTTATGCCGATATTCCTCGGGTGCCACACGCGTCAGATTGATATGGTTTTCCTGATCCATGGCAAGAATATAATCATAATGCTCGAAATCATCTTGTTTAACCTTGCGTGCCGCCTGCCCCGATAGATCAATGCCACGCTGCAAAGCGGTTGCGCTGGCACGATGATCTGGCGGCTCACCCACATGCCAGGCCCCAGTGCCTGCACTGTCGATTTCAACCAGATGTTGGGAACCTTGTTCCTCGACTAGATGTCGAAACGTACCTTCCGCCATCGGTGAGCGGCAGATATTGCCAAGACAAACAAATAGTATTTTGGTTACAGACATAAGTGGACCGCTTTCAAATTGATTGACCTTTGTCTTTAATCTGCCACGATAGACCCCGAAATGACTAGGCTTGACGCGAAAGGAAATAAAGGGATCTCCGCCGCAAGGGGCGGAGAACACAACCCATCGCAGCGCGTGCATTTCGTCGCACAACACCTTGAATCTATATTTGATAATCCAGAAAATGTGATAACGATGATAGTAAATAGTATAATTGCCAGTGTCAAAAATCGCCATACTCTTGTACTGTAGCTGTCCGTCTGACGGAAGATCTAATCCTGGACGTGGACTTTAGAGCCACCATCACGCAAGCCAGAAAAACAGCATGGGACAGCTGAGGCAAGCGGATTTCAATCGCCCTATGCCCCCGCTAGCATTAAGTTAAAACTGATCAGGACAGTGCACCAACACCGGATCAGGCATTAATGTTACCGGGCCCATCCGTTGCGTCTTTGCTCTCATTGGCATCGCCAGGAGCTGCTTTTGGTTTACGAGGGCGTGGTTTGCGCTTGGGTTTGGCAGCAACCGGCGCAGGAGCCGCGCTATTGCCATTGATTGAAGGCTGATCGCCCGAACCAGGGACCGGTACTTCAGAGCTTTTGGCCGGTGCACGCGCATCTTCTTTAGGCGGCCTCGAACACCGCTCATTATTGTGGTCGAGTTTGCCAGTATTTGCTTTGGCAGACTGCGCAGCAGCATGTTCTTCCTGCTTGGCCTGCGCCGCTTGAATGATGCGACTATAATGTTCGGCATGCTGGAAATAATTTTCGGCCGTCACAGGATTGCCTGCCGACAGGGCATCTCTTGCCAATGCCATATATTTCTCGGCGATATGAGCGGCTGATCCCTTGATTTTTACGTCTGGACCATTGGACTCATAGTTCCGCGACAACGGATTATTCGACCGGTTATTACCACGACCGCGTCCCCGGTTTCTTCTATTTTGTTGTCCCTGTCTCATAAGGCCCCTGCCTTTACTTTCACATGTAACCTGCGTTCAAGCATTTAAAATACCTTCAGGCAGTGATCACCAAAACCACTTCGGAGATCTAATTTTTTATCTTCTATAGAGGGCTCAAACCCGCAACAATGACTACCAAGCCACTTCGTTGGCAATCAATCTGATCTGCAATACGCGATGCGCAAAGCAATATCAAACTAGCGATCAATCCCCTCGCGACGAATGTTATTAAATCAGGTCCCCACTCAGGGCAAACTCAATTTTTGAGGTCAATTCAACTCAAAATCATATATTATTATATGGGCCGGTTCCCACTGAATGCGCAATCACAACAATTGCTTGAATCGCTTACTGATAATCCAGCCTCAACAGGCGTAGCAATCAAAATCAAGCTTGTCTATACGCAGCCCGAAAAATACAATAAGTACGTCCGACTTTCTACCGGCCTCCTCATTACATATCATTTGATCAATGCCGTGGCATTTTCAACCTGTTTGATCCTCAAGATGGTTTTGCGATCGTCTAAGCAACTTATAGTTCTACTGCCCGATCTTTATTCCTTCACTGGCCTTTTCGCGAAAAGCCCGAGGTCTGACGATGTGTTCCAGTCTGCTTTCTATTTCAAGCACTGCGCCTTGGCGACAATCGAAGGCAACATCTGGATGATTCGTCTCTTGCCCAATATAATAGCCGCTCTGGTCTTCCATGTACAAGCTTATTTTTTATGTGGGCGTAATCTTCTATTTAGCTTAACATACGCGCTGTGTGGGGATGCTGCCGTGGGGATGCTGCCAAAGCCCGTATGTGCCCCGCCAAATCCTTATATTGACCATTTGAGGCACCAACGCCATCAAAACCCGCCTCTTCAAGGAGCGTAATGACCTCGGTATGCTGGCCTTCCCCTATTTCAAAAATAACAATGCCATTAGGACTCAAAACCCTGGTCAATTGCGGGATAATCTCTCGATAAGGATCAAGTCCATCAGGGCCACCATCGAGTGCCACATGGGGATCAAAAAGCGCCACATCGGGCGCCAGTTCGTCAATATCGTCATGGCGAATATAGGGAGGATTGCAAATGACAAGATCAAACCCTCCCTCGTCCTCATCGCCCATACCATCCAGCCAGTTTTGGGCCATAAAACGGACGCGATCCCCACAACCAAGGCGCTTCGCATTCGCTGCTGCCACTTCAAGCGCCTGGGGACTAATATCAATCCCGACGCCGGTTACCTGAGAAAACTCCAATAATAACGATATCAGCAGGGCGCCCGATCCCGTTCCAAGGTCAAGAAAGCGAAGATTGTCATACGGTTTTTCTGGGAAATAACCACGCGCTGCCAACAGCTCGAGCGCCACATCAATCAACGTTTCGCTATCGGGACGCGGATCAAGTACATCAGGGCTGAGACGAAATTCGTGCTTCCAGAATCCACGCTCTCCAACGATCCTTGATATCGGCTCCCCCGCCATGCGGCGAGCCAATCTATGTGCAATCTCGCTTAGTTCATCCTCGCTCAACAAACGATCCGGTTTCAGAAAGAAAGCCGCTCCTCGCAGCCCCAAGGCATCCGAAATCAACAGACGCGCATCGAGCTCTGGCGTCAATACGCCAACCTTTTCCAGGACCTGGATGACATTTCGGCAACAGGTACGAAAATGCGTAGGCAGATTTTGTTCAGACATTTGATGGCTCATTCATGGCAGCCAGTTGCTCAGCTTGATGCTCATTGATCAGTGCATCAACTACCTCATCGAGCCCATCCCCCGCCAAAATTGCTTCCAGCTTGTGAAGGGTGAGGCTAATGCGATGATCAGTGACCCGTCCTTGCGGGAAATTATAGGTACGGATGCGCTGCGAGCGATCTCCTGAACCGACTTGTCCACGGCGCTCGGCGGCCCGCTCACTATCGACCTTTTGGCGCTCGAGATCATAAAGGCGCGACAGCATCACTTTCATGGCTTTGGCGCGATTTTTGTGCTGACTTTTTTCATCTTGCTGGGTGACAATCGTACCGGTCGGAATATGAGTGATACGAACCGCGCTATCGGTCGTGTTGACCGACTGTCCACCAGGACCAGACGCCCGGTAGACATCAATACGCAGATCAGCATCATTTACCTCTACATCCACTTCTTCAGCTTCTGGAAGCACCGCAACTGTTGCAGCCGAGGTATGAATACGGCCACCTGATTCAGTTTCTGGTACTCGCTGCACCCGGTGTACCCCGGATTCATATTTCATGCGGGCAAACACACCCTTGCCCGTCATACTCGCAATCACCTCTTTAAAACCACCCTGGGCGCTTTCGTTGGCAGACATGATCTGCATTTTCCAGCCGTTCAAATCGGCATATCTTTGATACATGCGATACAGGCTGCCAGCAAAAAGCGCGGCCTCATCGCCGCCCGTGCCAGCACGCACCTCTAAAATGGCGCTTTTGTCATCGGCAATATCGCGCGGCAGTAACTGGATTTGCAATTCATGATCAAGGCGCTCAACTTTTTCGTCGAGTTCGCCCTTTTCCAGCTCCGCCATCTCTGCCATTTCGGCGTCACCTTCCGCATCTGCCAGCAGCTCGGTAAGATCGGTGATCTCACTCAACGCGGCGCGCATTTCCTTAATAGTCGCAACCATTGGATCAAGCTCGGAGAACTCTTTGGACAACTTGACGAAAAGCTCTTGCTCGGGCGCCGCCGACAGCTCGTTCTGGATCTGCTGCCAGCGATCAACCATATGGTCGAGTTTTTCTTTGGGTATAGTGGGCATAATACCAATCTCAATAATTAATCACTCATTCCACCGGAGCGATTTTTCTTTATAGGGCCGGAGCACGATGCGACATGCATCCGGGTACCATTAGCGGAGCGATCTGGTGCTGTAAATAAAAAGTGCCCGTATACCCTGCCCATCAAAGCCCTCTATGCGCTCAAACAGCGAAACGATAGCGCGGCTTTGATGGGCAGGGTATAGCAGCCTATATGGCAGCCAGAAATTGTTTGCAAAATACGAGTTCGAGGCGGCAGAATTTGTACCTGCCATATAGGCTTCTATGATCCCATGGAATGGGTAATTAATTGTTGAGGTTGGTAATGTATTCCAATTTTTCCGTGAAAGAGATCAATGATTGCGCAGCAAGCCACACTTTGTCAAAATGCGCGAGCAAACTAATAATTATATATTCAACCAGACCTTGATTTGTATCACCAGTGTTTCCCAGCTCATGAACGCCAAAGATTTTAATGCCTCATAGCCTTGCGGATCATGAACCGTCAGCCACATAACATATCCGGCCGCCAGAATAATCAGCATTAGCAAAAACTGCAGCAGAAAGACAAATACACCGCTTTTGCGGCTGTTCGCAACCAGTCGGGGCGGACTTTTTACATTTCTGCCGGCTGGTTCTGGGGCAACGGCCTTCATATCCGCGTATCCCGGGCCAAATTGCGGATTTTGTGGTGCCTGAAATTCCATCTGAAAATCTGCCTGGGTACCAGGAACCCTGTTCATGACAGCGCTGACATTGGAGCGCAGATTTTCATAGGAAGGTTCAAAACTCTGGGTTCTAGGGCGATCAGGATGATCTCCTGGCAACTGTACCATTATGCGGCGCAGCACTGGTTCAGGATCAAGCCTCAGTAAATTGGTATATTCAAACACTACCCGACTGCTCTCATTCCATGCCGGCAATTTCGATAGCTGCCCCTGTTCCAACAGGTTGATGGTTTCAGGCTCTGTGTTAAACTGATGGGCCAGCTGTTCGAGCGAGCAACCTGACGCCTGACGCATTTCGCAAAACAGTTCGGCAATCTCACTATCAACCTTACCTGCACCATCATCAATGCTGCGAATATGCAATCTTGTTTTGGTTGTCCCGTTCAGCATTTCCGTCCCTGTCGTCTCAAATGTATGCCACTCAAATCCCTGCTATATCAATATGACGTTGTTGCGCATATCGTACAAGGGCGGTGCGAATATTCAAAACATTATCCCCTAACAATTGCGCAACAAAATGGCGGATCTCCTTCGCATCCAGGCCAAGCAACATGGATTTGACCGGTCCAATCGTCATTGGTGCCATGGAAAGCGAATTAAATCCAAGCCCGACAAGCGCCATGGCTTCCAGCGGTCGGCTGGCCATCTCACCGCAAATATTGACCGGCATCTCATGTTTTTCGGCGATCTTCTGGATCCCGGCAAGGGCGTTTAAAAACGCTAAGCTCAAAGGATCAAAGCGGTGCGCCACATTCATATTGGAGCGATCAACCGCAAACAGAAATTGCAATAGATCATTGGTGCCCACCGACACAAAATCGACCCGCTTCATCAAGGGTTCAAGCTGCCAAAGTAAGGCGGGCACCTCGATCATGGTGCCAACCTTGATTTGCACAGGCATCTCGCGCTCAAATTTTTGATGATGGGCGATCTCGCGATTGATCAGCTCACGGGCCTGCTCGATCTCCCAGATATCCGCGATCATCGGCAATAGAATATTGAGGTTTTGTCCACCTGAGGCCTGCAACAAGGCGCGCACTTGCGTACGAAAAATCGCCGGACGGTCAAGGGCAAATCTGATAGCCCGCCAGCCAAGAGCCGGATTTTCCTCATAGGCATGGCGCAGATATGGTAAAATTTTATCACCGCCAATATCGAGGGTGCGAAACGTCACAGGCCGCGATCCGGCGGTTTGCAGAACATTGGCGTAACTGGCTTGCAGTTCTTTCAACCGTGGCAAATGCTCCGAGATCATAAAGTGCAACTCAGTGCGATACAGGCCGATTGAGGTGGCACCGCTTTGATCGAGATGGGGCAAATCAATTTCCAGCCCGGCATTCATGCCAAGCGCAACCTCGCGCCCGTCAAGAGTGATGGCGGGACGGGTGCGCAGGCCTTGGTAAACTTCGCTCTGCCGCGCCTGATCCTTGATCTTTTGGCGATAAATACCGGTAATCTTGTCGCTTGGCCTCATATGCACCTTGCCGGTCAAGCCATTCACCGCAATCCGGTTACCAGGCTGTATCTTGTCAATGATACCGGTTGCGCCACCAACCGTTGCCAGCCCCAGAGCTCTTGCGATAATCGTTACATGAGCAGAGACGCCCGCATCTTCAAGTACCAGAGCAACCAGATGTTCACGGTCATAATCAAGCAGTTCTGCAGGTCCCATGGTGCGCGCTACCAGCACCGAATTCTGCTTTAGCTGTTCGCCCACAGATGTAATGGAAAGCCCCGCCAAAATACGCTGCAAGCGGTTTGATAGATCATCAAGATCATGCAATCGTTCGCGAAAAAACGGATCTCGTGAGCGCATCATTTGCGCGCGCATTTCGTTTTGGGTGCGCTCGACAGAAGCTTCCACGGTCAGTCCCGTTTCGATGCCTTCATGTAGTTTATTGACCCACATCTGGTCATGGGCAAACATGCGATAGGTTTCCAGCACATCCCGGTGCTCTCCGGCGCGGGCCACATCTCCTCGCGACAACATCTCGTCAATCCCAGTGCGCAGACTATCAAGCGCCCCTTCCAGATTGGTCATTTCCATAAAGGGCTCATCGGCAATTAATCTGGTCACCGCAACACGCGGTTCATGCAAGATCACCTGCCCCATGGCAATAGAAGGGTAAAGTGCCACCCCCACCAGTTGATCCGGTCCAGAGCGCACTCTTTCGCTGCGCGCTTCCACCAGTTCAGACATATCATCGGACGAAAAAAATTCAGCCAGCACCATAGCAACCGTCTGCAAGGCCTCGACTTCTTCTTCCATATAGTTGCGCTTGGTGGCGTTTTGCAATGTCAGCACGCCAAGCATGTGACCGTTACGCAAAATGGGCACACCCAAAAAAGCGTGAAACGGGTCTTCGCCGGTGTCGGGCTGATGGGAAAAGACAGAATGGCTGGCGGCATCGGACAGAGCCAGCGGTTTGGCCTTATCAGCTATCAGCCCCACAAGGCCCTCGCCGCGAGCCAGTCTTGTTTTGTGAACAGCCGCCTCACGCAAGCCTTTGGTCGCATAAAGTACAAGTGATCCATCCGGGCGCCGCAAATAGATCGAGGAGACCTCGGCAACCATATTGGCAGCAATTTGCGAAACGATCAGGTTCAAACGAGCCTGTGCGCTTTCTTTCGATGCCATAATTTCGCGCAAACTCCGCAAGAGAACTCGGGGTGCGCCGATGGACTGGGACATTAAACCTTTCCAGTTTTAAGCGAGGCTAGATGAGGGTCAATCCTTGTCCAGACCATAAAGCGTATGCAAGGTGCGAACGGCGAGCTCGGTATAATCGGCGTCAATCAACACAGAAATCTTAATCTCCGAAGTACTGATGGCAAGGATATTGATGCCTTTTTCAGCCAGCGCTGCGAACATGTCTCCTGCCACCCCCGCATGTGATGACATGCCAACGCCGATCACCGACAGCTTAACGATATTGGTGGCGGCCCGCACTTCTTCAAAATCAATAGTGCCGCGCTGTTGCTCTATGACTTCCAGCGTGCGCTCCATATCGACTTCTTGAACCGTAAAGGTCATATCTGTGAACTTACCATCGTCCGAAATATTCTGGACGATCATGTCGACATTGATATTGGCCTTAGCCAGCGGCACAAAAACGGCGGCAGCAATGCCCGGTTTGTCAGCCACCCGCACCAGAGTGATTTTGGCTTCGTCCTTGGTATAGGCAATGCCGTTTACAATATGTTTTTCCACGATTTCTTCCTCATCACAGACGAGTGTTCCAACCCGATTTTCATCGCCCGCACCTGCCGGTGGACTAGAGAGCGGATCATCAAAACTTGAGCGCACAGACAAACGCACTTTGTGCTTCATGGCAATTTCGACAGAGCGTGTCTGCAGGACCTTGGCCCCTTGAGACGCCATCTCCAGCATCTCTTCATAAGAGATCTTGTCGAGCTTGTGAGCCTTTGGCGTGATACGTGGATCCGTTGTATAGACCCCGTCCACATCCGTATAAATATCGCAACGATCCGCTTTAAGTGCCGCAGCGATGGCAACGGCGCTGGTATCAGAACCACCGCGCCCCAGCGTGGCGATACGGCCATCGGTCGCCAGACCTTGAAAACCTGCAATAACAGCGACCGTTCCCCCCGTCATGCTTTTTAGCAAATTGTCCGCGTCGATATCAATAATGCGAGCCCTGCCATGCGCATCATTGGTGCGCAAGGGGATTTGCCAACCTTGCCAGGACCTCGCCTTGTTGTCCATTTCGTTTAAAATCATGGCCAGCAAACCTGCCGTGACCTGCTCACCTGATGAGACTATAGCATCATATTCGGCGCAGACATTGCCGCCGCCAGCTTCTTTGGCATAAGAAACCAGCTGATTGGTGCGACCCGCCATGGCTGACACAACCACGGCAACATGATTGCCTGCATCCGCTTCTCGTTTCACATGTTGAGCGACATTTTTGATGTGCTCCACATCTGCAACAGATGTACCCCCAAATTTCATTACCAACACGGCCATTAATTAATTTTTCCTGCGTTTTTTTCTTTATCCCCAAAGTTCATACCCACAAAGCGCTCAACCTGCAATACAAGGCTGCATCACCACTCATTTTTGCTCACTTGCTGATTGGTCCCCAAAAACGACCTTGACAGGAAAGTCCCCGGGCATGCCAAATAGAACCATGACACAAGCTCAAGCACATAACGCACCTGATAACACGCTTGATCCCGAAGAAATCAAGCTTTTTTCGCGTATCGCCGACGAATGGTGGGATCCCTTGGGCAAATTTCGCCCACTGCACCAGCTCAATCCCATCCGTCTGACCTATATCAGGGATAAAATCTGTCATCATTTTCAGATAGAAAAACGCACAGCTGCGCCGCTAAAAGGCCTCAAAGTGCTCGATATTGGCTGTGGAGGCGGACTATTGTGTGAACCCATGACACGTATGGGAGCCGATGTGACCGGTGTTGATCCTGCCGAGCGCTCCATTAAAGCGGCACGTGCTCACGCCGATGATATGGGGCTCAAGGTAGATTATCGCATATCGCGCGCTGAAGAGCTGGTCGGCGCAGGTGAACTGTTTGATGTCGTGGTTAATATGGAAGTGATAGAACATGTCCCTGATATGCCTGCCTTTTTAAACATCTGCACCGATCTGGTGCGCCCCGGTGGCTTGATGCTGGCCTCGACCTTGAACCGCACCGTTAAATCTTATGGGCTGGCAATCATTGGCGCGGAATATATCCTGCGCTGGCTACCCGCCGGCACCCACCAATGGGAACGCTTTGTAACCCCTGACGAGTTAAAAAAGGCCATGCTTGATGCGAGCCTTGTCGACATTGAGCAAACAGGCATGAGCTACCACCCGCTAACCGGCAACTGGACCCTTGGCTCTGATCTGGATGTGAATTATCTAGCCAGCGCCAAAAAGCCCTCATAGCCCTTGCTAGGCGCATCACAAAAGGCCTGTGCGACGCTTATTTCCTTGCCTCGATAAGGATGGCTCGTCTATGGTCGCAGCCAGTTGAGCCAAGCAATTATTCTATGTTGTGGAAATGAGCACATGAGCGAAGATATTCTAAACAATCTGGCCGCCACCATCAAGGCAAGGCGCAGCACTTCAAGCGACATCTCCTATACCCGTAAACTGCTAGATGCCGGTCCCGAAAAATGCGCTAAAAAACTCGGCGAAGAAGCGGCTGAAACCATCATCGCGGCCCTCGTGCAAACAGATGATGACCTCAAAAACGAAGCCGCTGATCTATTATATCACCTGCTGGTATTGCTTGAATCGCGCATGGTCGATTTTAACGATGTGCTGAAAAAGCTCGAGCAACGAGAAGGCTTGTCAGGTTTGAAAGAAAAAGTCACTCGAACATAGAGCAAGAGCAAGAGCAAGAGCAAACGAAGTTGGTGCGATGAACAGACCCGACGAACAACAAAAACCCGAAACAGCTGCTCCCTCACAACAGCCTGATCACTCTGCCTATCGCTCGTTCGCTCGCAAAGACTGGGCGGCGCTGCGAGCCGAAACCCCCATGACCTTGAGTATTCCCGATGTCAAAAAGCTGACCGGTATTCTCGAACCCGTCTCCATGTGCGAAGTAGAAGAGGTTTATCTGCCCCTCACCCGCCTGATCAATCTATATGCCGTTGCAGCAGAAACCCTGCACCGCGAAACCAATTTATTTTTAGGCAAGAGTGAGCAAAAATCTCCCTTTATCATTGGCATGGCCGGTTCTGTGGCGGTCGGTAAAAGCACCATGGCGCGTATATTGCGCGCCCTATTGGCGAAATGGGACGTTCACGCCAATGTGGCTTTGGTGCCAACGGACGGTTTTTTGTGGCCTAATGCCGAACTGGAGCGCCGGGATCTGATGGCCCGTAAGGGCTTCCCCGAGAGTTACGACGCGCGCCGCCTCGTACGCTTTCTGGCCGATATCAAATCAGGCAAAACAAATGTCAAAGCACCGGTATATTCCCATTTCACCTATGATATCGTGCCGGGCAAAACCGTCACCATCAACCGCCCCGATATTTTGATTATCGAGGGATTAAATGTGCTGCAACCAGCCCGTCAACCCGATAAATGCAGACTGCCAAATCGCGAGCCCAATACTGAGCTTTACGATCTGGATCATCTACCATATGTTTCTGATTTTTTTGATTTTTCCATCTACCTTGATGCCGATCAGAAGCAGATCGAACGCTGGTATATCGAGCGCTTCATGGTGCTGCGGCAAACGGCATTCCAAGATCCCGCCAACTATTTCTATCGCTATTCAAAACTCGATAATAAAGATGCCATGCAAAAAGCCAGCGATCTCTGGCAGACTATCAATCTGGTCAATCTGCGGGAAAATATCGAATGTACCCGCCAACGCGCCGACCTGATTTTGCATAAAGCGCGTGATCATGCCACAGAGCAAATTCTGCTGCGTAAGCAATAAGCTCGACATACCCTGTCTCGCTTATCGCCTAAAAATTCCAATGCCAATCAGATTATGCCTTTTTTCCGCTATCGTACCTGCCTATACTATCTGAAAAAATATGATCAGATCGGACACCCTTCATGAAAACTACGCTCAAAATTGTCGGCATATTGGTTGTGATGCTACTTGTGGTCATTGGCGTGGGGCTACTCGCCTTGCCGCAAATATTATCGACGGATCTGGCCAGGAATAAAATCACGCAAGTGATCGAGCAAAAAACCGGTCGCAAGCTGATCATTACCGGCGACACCAGTTTCAAGTTCTATCCAGATATCGGCGTCTCGCTGAATGATATTTCACTGTCGAACCCGCCCCGCATGAAAGGCGCGCCTCTGATCAAGATGACGGCTCTTCGCGCCAGTTTGAAACTGATACCCTTGTTCAAGGGACAATTCGAAGTCGTCGATATTACTCTGATCAAGCCGCATTTTATCCTGTTAGTCGATAAAAAAGGCTATCACAATTGGGATTTCAACATGGGGGCCAGCGGCAGTGACGGCACGGACAACTCCTCGTCTGGCAGACGTGTGACCCTTCGATCCGTGACCATCAAGAACGGCTTTGTGCATTATATAAATACCAAAGATAATGTGGACGAAAAATTGGAGGCTATCAATATCACGCTGGCGCAAAAGCTCCCCAGCCGATCCATCAACACCAAAGGCAATTTGCGCTGGCACAATGAAATTCTCAATATCAGCAGCAAGATCGACACGCCTGATCAGCTATTCGTCGATCAACCCTCAAAAATATTCATCAAACTTTCCTCGCGTTTCACCGATAGCGAATATGAGGGCATGGTGACGCTGGGTGACAAACCCACCATCGATGGATCGCTTATTTCGCGTACGAATTCTGTGCGCCAGTTAGCAAAATTTCTTGGTCATAAATTACCCGCTGGCAGCGGCTTTGGCAATCTGAAGCTGAAAACCGTTCTCAAGGCCAACGCCAATCAGGTACAATTTGCCACCAGTCAGTTCCTGTTTGATAATATGGATATGAAAGCCAGCGGCACCATTGATCTAAGGCCCAAGCAGCCAGCAATTGTCGCCAATATAGAGATCGACCGACTGGACCTAAATCCCTATCTTAATGATGAAGACAACGGATCGGCAAATGCCAACAATGACGCGATTGATCTATCGGCGATCAAAGCGGTGGATGGTACCTTCAAGCTTAAAACCAACGGAATTATCTATCAAAAAGCGCACCTTGAAACCGGGCAGTTTGATATCTCACTTGTCAATGGTCGCGCTGATGTCACCATCCGCAGCCTGACCCTTTATCGCGGTTCAGCCATCGGAAATCTGGTACTCGATGGCAGTCGTTCTACCGCACAGATCAGTGGTAATCTGACCCTCAAAAACGTGCTGATAGGTGCGATCCTGCGTGATTTTGCGGGATTCGACAAATTGTCTGGCAAAGGCTCGTTGAGCGGTAAATTCGCTGTTAAGGGTGCCAATGTCAAAGATCTCAAAAAATCCTTAAAAGGGAATCTAAAACTCAGTCTTTCAAAGGGCCGGATTGATGGCTTTAACCTTGCACGAAAAGTCGAAGAATATACAGGTAATACAGTCCCCGGCAGCGGCACGGGACGCGATGGAAAAGAGCGCACCGCCTATGATAAAATGTCAGCCTCTTTCAAAACCAGCAGGGGCATCGCCCGCACGACAGATTTTCTGGTCACCGGTAAATTCTTTAAAATACGAGCCAACGGGCGCATCAATATTGTCAATGAAACCTTGAACATGCGGGTCGCGCCACATCTATTTATTGGCGACTGGAGCTTTGCGCCGCCGCTGAAAGTAACCGGTCCCTGGGCCAAACCCAAACCCGGTTTCGATGCTCTGGCCTTTTGGGGTGGCAGCGGTACCATCGTTCGCTCCTTGAGAGGACTGGCGAGCGCCGACGGCCTTGCCGATAGCGCCTTGCTGAAAAGACGCGGATTGAAAAACGATAAAGAAATCGAAGCCTATCTGGAAGGTAAAAAAATCAATACCCGCGGCGATACTCCAGCCACGCAAGAGCAGCCAGCTGATAACACCGACAGCGCAGAACCAGCTTCCCCGGTCGGCGGACTGCTCGATGGCAACCAGAGCCATGTTGACAACTTGCTGAAAAAAGTGCTGCCTTAGAATGCCCTC
>JAAETJ010000533.1 GCA_024228495.1 bacterium
CTGATTTGCTGAAACGAGTGTGGGAACATAAAGAGAAGTTGGCAGAAGGCTTTACCAAAAAATATGGTGTGCACAAGCTGGTATGGTATGAGGTTCATCAGGAGATTGAGGCGGCGATAGTACGGGAAAAGAGATTGAAGCATTGGAACCGGGATTGGAAGATCAAACTTGTGGAACAAGAAAATCCAGATTGGTCGGATCTTTTTATCGGTTTGGGGAAGTAGGTTGAGGGGATCGTCATTTAATTGGCAGACAAGGGGTTATGGATCCCCGCCTTCGCGGGGATGACAAAGAGGAACAGGATGAAAGTGTTTTTTATTTTTTGGTGTGGTGAAATCATATAGAAGGCGAAAATCGTGGCCGAACAAAACAACAATAATGGTGACAAATCCTACGCCAGTCCTGGCGTTTATAATTTCGTGGATCATGATTTTGATGTGCTGGTGGTGGGAGCTGGTGGCGCCGGACTTCGCGCTACACTGGGCGCATCTGAAGCCGGGCTTCGCACGGGCTGTATCACCAAGGTTTTCCCGACACGTAGCCATACCGTTGCTGCGCAGGGCGGGGTCGCAGCCTCTTTGGGTAATATGGGACCAGATGACTGGCGCTGGCATATGTATGACACGGTCAAGGGTAGCGACTGGCTGGGTGATCAGGACAGTATTGAATATTTGTGCCGTGAAGCCCCCGCTGCCGTTTATGAGCTTGAGCATTATGGTGTACCGTTTTCGCGTAATGATGAAGGCAAAATATATCAACGCCCGTTTGGCGGCATGACAACCGAATATGGCGAGGGTCCTCCTGCCATGCGCACCTGCGCTGCTGCTGACCGCACCGGCCACGCCATTTTGCATACGCTTTATGGTCAGTCGATTCGCCATTCCGCCGAATTTTTCATCGAATATTTTGCCATCGACCTCATCATGGATGATGACGGGGCCTGCCGTGGGGTGATTGCGCTTTGCCTCGAAGACGGATCCTTGCATCGTTTTCGCGCTCATCGCACTATCCTTGCGACCGGTGGTTATGGCCGCACTTATTTCTCGGCTACGTCTGCACATACCTGCACCGGCGATGGCAATGCCATGGTGCTGCGAGCTGGCTTGCCGCTTCAGGATATGGAGTTTGTGCAGTTTCATCCAACCGGTGTTTATGGAGCTGGCGTGTTGATCACCGAGGGCGCGCGCGGTGAGGGCGGTTATCTGACTAATTCCGAGGGTGAGCGCTTTATGGAGCGCTATGCGCCAAGCGCTAAGGATTTGGCGTCTCGCGATGTAGTATCGCGGGCCATGACGATTGAGATCCGCGAGGGTCGAGGTATAGGCCCCAACAAAGATCATATTTTCTTGCACCTTGATCATCTCGACCCAGATGTTCTGGCGGAGCGCTTGCCGGGTATTACCGAGTCTGCGTCGATTTTTGCCGGTGTCGATCTGACACGAAACCCTATTCCCGTGCTGCCTACCTGCCACTATAATATGGGCGGTATCCCAACCAATTTCCACGGCGAAGTGATCTCGGCGAAAGACGGAGATCCAGATACTATCGTGCCGGGGTTGATGGCGATTGGCGAAGCGGCTTGCGTCTCTGTGCACGGGGCCAATCGTCTTGGTTCCAACTCGCTCATTGACCTTGTAGTGTTTGGCCGCTCCACAGCAGAGCGCTGCATTGAGCAATTGGAGCCAAATGCCAAACATATTGATTTGCCAAAAGATGCCGGTGCTTTTGCATTGGCTCGATTGGACCGATTGCGCAACGCTAATGGTAATACACCAACAGCCGATCTGCGTCTCAAAATGCAGAAAATCATGCAGAACAATTGCGCCGTGTTTCGTACCGGCGAGGTGCTGGAAGAGGGTACCAGACTATTGAAAGAAGTCTGGGAGCTAGGGGCCGATATCAAGGTGAGCGACCGCTCCTTGATCTGGAACACCGATCTCATCGAAAGCCTTGAATATGAAAATCTCATCTTGCAAGCCGTTGTAACCATGGCTGGTGCTGGGGGCCGCCTTGAAAGTCGCGGCGCTCATGCAAGAGAAGATTATCCTGACCGCGATGATGAAAAATGGATGGTACATTCTCTGCATTGGGTGGATGAAACAACTCATAGTGTGCGGTCAGGCTCACGCCCTGTCCATACCTACACCATGACCGACGAGGTTGAGTATATTAAGCCCAAGGTGCGGGTGTATTAGGGGGCGGATTTGAGTGGCAAAAAAGAGCCAAGAACAGGCTGGCTTATTCTCGAAACCGCGGCGTCTGCGAAGGACTTACAAGCTGATCAAGTTACGGGACTTGAAATCCGCATCGGGTTTGCGTGTTCATGCTTCAACACCGACGCTCAAAGCAGAGGAGGCGATTTTTGACCATCGCTTTGCTCTCTCGACCTTGAAGACAAGTACTTTTGATGATGACATGGCGCAGTGCATCGCAAAGTCAACCAGTATTACAAAACTTGAAATTGGAGCTTCGACGATCACGGCCAAGGGCTTGAGACAACTTTCCAAAACTCAGCAATTGCGCGATCTCGATATTTGGTCGACGGGTACCAATATGGATTGTTTGCAAGACCTGTCCGATCTGGAATATCTTTCGGTGGGTTCAATATCGTGGACCAAAAGATTTAGGAGAGGGAGCTTTGTTAAAGGTGGTTCTGTTTGAGCGTTTTATTGGCTCATAGCACTTTTGAACTGCCCAGCAAACTGACCGTAGCCTTTGGCTTGCAATTCAACGGCTGGAATAAATTTCAGCGATGCCGAGTTGATGCAATAGCGAAGACCGGTGGGCTTTGGTCCATCATTGAACACATGTCCTAGATGGCTGTCACCCTTGATCGAGCGGATTTCGGTGCGCTTTATGAAGAATTTGCGTTCAGATTTTTCGGTGACCCCGTCTTTGACGATGGGGCGCGTAAAACTCGGCCAGCCGGTGCCGGATTTGAATTGGTCCTTTGACGAGAACAAAGGTTCACCACTGACGATATCGACATAGATGCCGGCCTTTTTATTGTCCCAATATTCATTCTTGAATGGTGTTTCCGTGCCTTCATGCTGGGTCACCTTGTATTGTAACGGGGTCAGGCTTTTTTTCAGATCAGCGTCAGAAGGTTTTTTGAACGCAGCTTTTGATTTGTCGCTCATTTGACCGACTTTCATCACCATGTTGCTTTTCTTGGAGCGATAGAGGGAATAATCAAGTTTCAGGTCTTTGCCCCAGATTTTTTTTACAAAAGGACCGCGACCAGAACCATTGGTGTAGAGGTTGTAATGAACCGGATTTTTGCGCGAATAATCCTGATGATAATCTTCCGCTTTGTAGAAATTTGTGTAGGCTTCAACGGGGATCACAACAGGTTTGGAAAACCGTGCTGATTTGTCGAGGGCGGCGATTGACGCTTCTGCAATTTTTTTTTGCTCGTCATTGTGATAGAAAATTGCCGGGCGATAAGGGGTACCACGGTCGGCAAATTGCCCACCCAGATCGGTTGGATCCATATAACGCCACAAGGTCTGCAACAGGCCTTCATAGTTGATAATTTCGGGATCGTAATAAACCTGCACGGCTTCTGTGTGACCGGTATTGCCACCACCGACCTGTTTGTAGGTCGGGTTTTTGGTTTGGCCACCGGCATATCCCGAAATGGCGCTGGTGATGCCTGGCTTTCCTTCAAAGGCATGTTCCACACACCAGAAACAGCCACCGGCAAAGGTTGCTACCGTCAAGTTTTTGGTTTTGCCCATATCTTTAAGCTCGACTTTGTCGCCGCTCACGACTTTGGCTTTCTGGTAAGCGATATCGCTTTTATCAAATGTGGCGGACAGTTTCGGGAATTGCCAAAAACCTAGTCCAGCGACGGCAATGACTGTGGCCAATAATCCAAATTTATTCATATCTTTCTCCGTCTGTTGAAGGTGAGAGCTGTTATCATATGAGCGGAATATAGGCGTTCGGTCTGGCTCATGTATCACGCAATTATAACAAAAGCCTAACTTTCTCGCGTGGACAAGGCCAATCAGCTAAGGGTGATGGGCACCTGCAGGGTAAACTTGGTGCCCTGGCCCTCAGTACTTGTCACAGTAATATTGCCGTGCAGCAGCTCCATGATGCGCTTTGCGATGGCCAGTCCAAGACCTGCATGGTTGGGATTGGCGGAGCCACTTTCGCCTTGAAAAAACGGTTCAAAAACATGTGGTAGATCATTTGCGGGAATACCCTTTCCGCTATTTGAAATGGTGATCTGTAAAGTATCGTCAAGCGGTGCAAGGGAGACTTTGATATGACCATCTGCGGGGGTATGAGCGAGTGCGTTATCAATGAGATTATCGAACACGCGCTCGAGCATGGGAATATCAACGCTGGCCAATGGCAATCGGGTGGACGCTTCGATCTGCAGGTCCACGCTGTGTTGCTGCGCCCTGACCGAATATTTTTGCACGACATCATGAGTGAGCTCGGAAACCGAACAAGGCTCTAGGTTTGGAGATCGCTCGCGCGCGTCGAGCCCGGCCAGTTCAAATAGTTCCTCAACCATGCGTGAAAGCCGCTTGCCCTGGCGCAAAGCGACCTCGACAAGTTCAGCGCGTTGCTGAACTGTCAGGTTATGTTCTTTTAGTTGCAAACTTTCCAGATAGCCCTGGATGGAAGCAAGAGGCGTGCGCAGGTCATGGGATACTTGCGCGACAAGGCGGCGGCGTAAATGGTCCTGCTCGTTCATGGTGTCCAATTGATCACTTATACGTATGGCCATGTGATCAAAACTAGCGCCGAGCTGATCGATTTCATCCGTGCGCCCGGCTCTTTTGTCCAAAAAGGATATTTTGTCCGTAAATCCCGAACGCTCAAAATGTTCGATGCTTTGAGAAAGTTTGCGCAATCTCCTTGTCAGCAAGCCAAACACCATCAGGCCGGCCAACAGGCCAATGCCGAGTGAGATCAAAAGTGCCCAAAGGCCACTTTGCAACAAGAAGCCGTCTCGTGCCAGACGTTCGGCCTTGGCATATTGTTCACCGCGCAGCACTACATATAAATATCCCTCGGGTTTTTCTTGTGACGGTACGGGGGTCACCGAAAAGGCCTTTTGGCGGACGTGATCGCGCGGATCATCACCGAGCAGGGGATAGGGCTTTTCCATGGCAAGGAAGGCGCGAATGGGTTGCAGCGATATTTTCTTTCGTTTGATTTTCTTTGGATCAGCTGAATAGGAAATGATTTCTCCGTGCAGATTCAACAGGTAAATCTCGATGCTTGGATTAATCGTCATGTAGAGGTCAAAGGTTTTTTTGAGCGCCGCTTCATTGATCGCGCCCTCTTTGACGAGGTTACGGTCGGCGACCAGGGCTTGCGCAAGATTTTGATTGAGCTGTTGGTCAATCTGTTGCAAATGCTGTTGCAGGGCGTAATTGCTGATAAACCCATAGAGCAGACCAATGGCGGTGAGCAAGAGCACCAGCCAGAGCGATAATTTTGCATAAAGTGTTTTCAGCATACTTGTTATCTTTGCAATTTACGAATCACCAAATTTGTAGCCAACACCCCAGACGGTCTGAATGTAGCGCGGGTTTGCGGGATCTTTTTCGATTTTGGCGCGCAAGCGGTTAATGTGGGTATTGACCGTGTGCTCATAGCCATCGTGATTATAGCCCCAGACCTGATCCAGCAGCTGCGCACGGCTATAGACATGATCGGGGTGGCTGGCAAAATGATGTATTAGCTCAAATTCGCGGGCCGTGAGGTCAATGGCCTTGTCCTCGATAAACAGCTGATGGCGGTCCAGATCAAGACGCAGATCATCATGGTTGATGATACGCTGGTCAGGGGGAGTACTGGCGGCACTCGACAAGGCTTCAACGCGCCGGAACAGAGCTTTTATACGCGCCTGCAGCTCCGGGATACTAAAGGGTTTGGTCAAATAGTCATCGGCACCGATTTCAAGACCCAGCACTCGGTCCAGTTCGGTGGATTTGGCCGTCAGCATTAATACGGGCACATAGTGTTCATCGCGGCGCATGGCTTTGCAGATTTCCAACCCGTCCATGCCAGGCAGCATTACATCAAGCACAACCAGGTCAAAGGGCTCTGAGAGGGCCGCACTTTGATAGGTCGCCAGCCCTTTTGTGCCATCAGAAACAATCTCACATTGGCAATCAATATCGGTGAGGTGCATTTTGATAAGCACGGCGATATCGCGATCATCTTCAATAATCAAAACCTTGCGTGTCATGCCTTGTTTATTCTTTCAATTCTGTGCATTTTTGTTGATCCATGCTATCAGTAGGGAACTCTGGTTGCAAAGGACCTGGTATGATAAGAACAGTTTTGATTACGGGAGCGGGCACAGGTATAGGCAAAGTCTGCGCTCATGAATTGATGCGCGCTGGCTATCATGTACTATTTACGGGTCGCCGGTTGGACGTGCTGCAAGAGGCTTTGAGTGAAGGGGAGGGCCAAACAGGCTAATGGTGATGTGCTACCAGAACCACTGCTGGGTTTGCAACATGTCGCGGACGCTGTGCGCTATATGGCCGATCTGCCACTGTCGGCCAACAGCGTGTTTTGCAGATTACACATGGTGACAATCTCGTTTGTCGCACATGAACACCAAATATGAATGACAACATACATCACAAAATGAGTTTTCAGCGCTTCAGCTGTGTCCAAATCGATATGAGAGTCCGATTCAAAACTAATCTCCATGTTTTCAAGCTCTTGCCAGATAGCGGGTTACACGCCTGATATGGGCGATCATGAGCCATGCAAGGGCGCTTTTGATCGTTTTCTCGAAATCTTTGGCAAGTCGGCGGCATCTTC
>JAAETJ010000534.1 GCA_024228495.1 bacterium
CGGTCTGGATTTGGCCGGTTGCCACGGCCTCTGCGAGTGTCTGCTACTCAGCGAAAGCGGAAGTAGCCATTCGAAGCAACGATGCCCGCTTTCGGCCAATAGCGGGAGTTTGTTTCAGCCGGCTTGCTCGGGCGCTCCCGTCCCAAAGCGGGCATTCCGTTACAATCTAGTTGAATGACTATGGTAAAAGTCAAGGGTGCTGCCTTGACAGACAGACTCACCTAAGGACATTTTCAACTATGGCACAAAAAAAATTTGGTCCGCCGTGGACAAAAGCAGCGGTTGCAAAAGAGGCGAAGCAGTATCGCGGCCGCACAGAGTTCAAATTGGGAAGCCCCGGTGCGCACACTGCGGCTAAAAAAAATGGGTGGTTTGATGAAGTCTTTCGCCACATGGTCACTCAGCAAAGGCCACGCGGATACTGGACAAAGAAAAGAGTTGCAGAAGAGGCGAAGCGCTACAAGACTCGAGGGGAATTTGTAGAGAAAAACAAATCTGCTTACGTCATCGCGCACAGGAACGGCTGGTTGGAAGACGTGTGTGCGCACATGACTCGTGAAAGAAGACCGCATGGCTTTTGGACGGAAGGAGTGATAGTGCAGGAAGCCCAAAAGTATCAATCACGCAAAGAGTTCAAGCAAGGTTCGTCGCGCGCGTACGCTGTAGCACTGGACGGTGCGTACCTCGACGAGGTCTGCGCGCACATGCAAGAGCTTGCTAAGCCGAAAGGCTACTGGACGAAAAAGCGAATATTAGAACAAGCGGAACAATACGGGACACGCTCAGCATTCAAGCGAGGCAGTTCAAAAGCCTACCAGGCGGCTCAAAAACTCCGAATACTTGAAGAAGTGTGTGCGAGTCTGCCGCTACAATCCCGCCCAGCCGGTTACTGGACAAAGAAGCGCATACAGGAAGAAGCAAACAACTATACACGTCGACCTGACTTCAAAAAGGGATCAAGTGCCGCCTTCAGTGCCGCAGAAAAGAGTGGCCAGATGGATGAGGTCTGCGCGCATATGGAAAAGACCGGTCACCGATACAAACGCGCGATCTATGCAATTGAGTTCGAGGATAGGAGCGTTTATGTTGGGTTGACATACAACTACGACAAGCGTTTCGCGGCCCATAGAAGGGGCAAAAGTCACGCAGGGAAAAAGTTGGAGAAAGTCCCAGCCGAATTCGTTCGTTTTGACGAATGGATGTCAATCGAAGAGGCCGCAAAAGAGGAAGCGCGGACTATCGAGCGTTATCAAAAAGCCGGGTGGGAAGTGCTTAACATCGCGAAAGCCGGTGCTGTTGGATCGGCAAGAAGGTTGTGGACCTATGAGAATGTGAAGGCGGCCGCGGCAAAGCATAAGACGGTCAAAGAGTTTAAGCAAAAAGAGCCGGGGGCGTATTCTACGGCAAACAAAAAAGGATGGATGGCAGGCGTAGGCAAGCACCTGAAGCGTGGGGTAGAGCACGGAAAGTGGTCGAAAGAGGCATTGGCCGAGATCGCCAAGAAGTACAAGACGCGTAACCAGTTTCGGATCAAAAACAGCAACGCCTATCGGGCGGCATACTCGAAAGGGCTACTTGACGAGGTCTGTATACACATGCCGAAGCGGGCGTCGTGGACCTATGAGAATGTGAAGGCGGCCGCGGCAAAGCACAAGATGGTCAAAGAGTTTAAGCAAAAAGAGCCGGGCGCATATCAGACGGCAAACAAGAAAGGATGGATGGCAGACGTTGGCAAGCACCTGAAGCGTGGGACAGAGCACGGAAAGTGGTCGAAAGAAGTGTTGGTAAAGGTTGCCAGTAAGTACGAAACGCGGAGCGAGTTTAAAAACAATAGCAAGAACGCCTATGACGCAGCGGTGACTAAGGGATTGCTTGAGGAAGTGTGTACGCACATGCCCAAACGGGCTAAAAGAAGAAGCCGCTAAATCACTCGTAATAACAACGCGGTCCTAGCCGGGTTTAGTGGTTCAGCGCGTGAGCCGTGCCACATCCTTCGCAGGCTCTAAAAATTTCCGCTCCTGGTTGGTTGCAGACGTTCACTGGCGAGTAGCTGAACTTCAGCAAAGGGTCGATAGCGGGCTATTGCAGTGCAGCATGAGATAGTCCGCTTTGCGTTTGAAGCGGTCACTGGGCAAGCCCTCGTTGGCGGTCTGGATTTGGCCGGTTGCCACGGCCTCTGCGAGTGTCTGCTACTCAGCGAGAGCGGACGTTGCCAGCCGAGCCAGCGATGCCTGAATCCGGCCAACTCCGGACAAACAACACCCCCCCTCTCACGTGTCCCCCAAGGAATTACTCCCCGGGGGACACGAATCCCATCAAATGCCAACTACTACGGCATAGGCGGAGGCGCAGGCGGACACACCCCATCGCCCTCAACCCCTGACGGTGGTCCGTAGATGCCTCCGGTTACGTTGGTATCACGCAAACGTGCAAGCGCATTTAAGTGATGGACGTAGATATTTCCATCAACTGTCGAACACTCTCGATTTGGCCCCACGTTGTCGCCGCGCATTTGCAGCATGCTCTGACGAGCGACTAAGATGTGCCCTATCACGTTCACCTGGCGTAGGTCGACGAAGCTCATCTGACCAAGCTCTACCGCTAACCCTTCGCTGCCCGACTTAATGCTCTCAAACGGTAGTATATTGTCCGGGGTATCATTGGAATTCAGGTAGTTGCCGGTACGGTAGTTTCCGCCATTGTAGACCGTAATGGCGGCATAGGGATTGTCTTTGTACCGGTTTCCGTTGGCCCTGACTTTGGCCCGTGCGATGGCGAGGCCTGCTTCAAAGACCTCAGGCCGCCCGTTGCTCTCGATAGCGTTGTTAATGAGCTTTGCGTACCCGTCGTTGTGCACACCCACACCGTCGGAGCGATTGCCTGTGATCTCGTTACCAATGATCTCGGCACTACCACTGTCCATGACGCTTACCCCCCGTCCGGGTCCGCCCTCACCTTGGTTGAGCTGCCCCTGACCGTTATCGGTAAGGGCATTGCCCTTGAGCATGGCTCTAGAATTCCCCAACACCTGGACTCCATCCTCTGCATTTTTAACGATTTGACAGTCCTCTACTGTAAATGAAGCGTTGTCGGTACCGATCACACCGGAGCCAGATCCTGTGATCTTCAGATTCTTGAAGGCGACTCTGCGTGCACCTACAACCGTAAAAGTACCATCGAGAGTACCACCACTGGCAGCACCTTCGAATGTCAAATCGTCCTTAGTGACATTCACGTCCTCAGTGCAGGTGCCAGTGATTGTAAATGTCCTTGGATGGCCGTGCTTAACCCGGTCTACCTTTTTCTGAATACTCGCATTGGGCTTGTCGCAGTCCACCATATGGAACTGGGGCTTACCCGATACTTGTGATACCCACAGGAGCGGAAACGCGAGCAGCATCAAAACTACTAACTTTTTCATGACTATTCCTCCTTTGAAAATGAAACTCCTACCATAAACAATAGAATAAATAGGGTTATTAGCCATGAGTAAATTAACCTTTAAGAGTCAAATCATGATCTTCCGCAATGGGTCGATTGCAGTCCAAGCGATGCCGTAGCCAGACTTCCGCTTTGCGTTTGAAGCAGTCGTTCCAATTGTTCACTTGAAGGACTGGTCCTGGCCGGGAGCACCAGTTCAGGCATGGCGCCAGAAAGCGGTCATTGGAAGAAAGAGCGGATTGAGAATGTCGGCTATCTGGAATCCATCTAAGAGGCAGCCCGCGGCCAGAAGCTGCCCTCCACTGTTCATAAAAATACCAATGTTGTGGGAAGTAGAAGCGTGGCGGTAAAGACCCGTAGCGGACTAAGCAATTTTCTCAGCCTTTCGCCCTTAAGAATCACTAATATGAGGTGCTGAGGTAAAGATCGGAGGGGCCACTGGTAGGCAATAACTCAGTATCCAGTATTAAAACTGAGACAAACGCCTCCACTCTGACTTTACACAATAAATCTATATCTACTTCGCTTGTAAGCGATAGATGTACTCAGTCAGTGCGAGGATGCGCGAGCGCACAAAAGATTCATCATCATAGTCCATATCGCCATAGTAGTTGGCGGCATCTATCCGGTAACGCTGACCCCATATCGGCATATCACGTGATCCGTGCGCTTTTATCTCCCGAGTGCCATCTACATACTCATATACCCGTGCAAAGGGAAACACTCCATTATTAATTCTAGAGAGTGTTGTTATGTCAGTCGGACGATTCTTTAATAACTCCACATAGGCTCCATCGCCTTTACCGGTGACTCCATGACAGCTGGCACAATCAGCCATATATTCCCTTTTGCCGAGATCGAATTTATCAGCAGCAAACAGATTTCCAGGGATGGCGAATGCCAAAGCAGTGGCAATAGTAGCGGCTACTAAACGCAGTTCTTTCATTGAAAATCTCCTTAATTTTATACGACTCAATCAAATCAACTTAAACTGACTTGATTCCATTTTGGGTTGCAGTCGTAAACTCAATAAGAGAGAGCGGCAATAATACTTACACCATAATTCACAAAGTCCTGCTGGGCTAACGGCTGAAACTCACTTTACTGCATCACACAGCATTTCTTGCTTCTCCCTAATTATAAGTATAGGTCTGGAAATAGGCCTTGTTGATTAGTAATTAATAGATTTTTCTAATTATTCTATAAGTCTGTTTTGTGTCGTTTGCTGACGTTGGATGTAAAAACCCCGCCAGGGCGGACCGTAGCGGGGCTGGGAATTGGTGCCTCCATGTGCTGGGACCTGGGAGGCTACAGGTGAAAAGCTGCTATTCCAACAAAAAAATGAACTAGCTGCGGGGCATTATACCCATATCGATTTATGCTGACCCAGCCGCATTTACAAAAATACTTGAGCATCCATGCTGACGTCCCTTTCCAATGGAACATCCTTGTAAATCCTGTCTGTTGTTTATATTACTCGGGGGATTGTTACAGGAATATTTAGGTGGCCGTAAAAATTCCTGACACTAAAAACCCCGCCGAAGCGGGGCTGAAGTTGGTGGAATTCTTTGCCAGCTTAGTCCGTTGGCCAACTCCAGGCCCTCAATGAAGTCTTGCCCAATGACCGCTTTAAACGCATTGCAGGCATTGGCTGAGGGAGTGGGAATGCCTGGAATCGACACTCTGCGGTCCCTTCTCTAGGAGCCTGTCCGAGAATAGAGAACCTACTGCGGAAAAGCTGGATTTGGCCAGATTTCCCGATAATTTTCGTTAAATATGCCCAATATTCGCCTCAAATGATCGAAAAACCTGAATCAAACCAGCTCTCCCTCGCTAC
>JAAETJ010000535.1 GCA_024228495.1 bacterium
AGACAATCGTCTCGCGAGAGTGACTCAAGTTATGAGTTACGATTGTGCCAAGGAGAAACTTCGGGCAAGTTGAAGTACAGACTGAGATGAGCGTCCCGGTCACAAGAATCGAATTAATCGACACAGGTAGCTGATGACCGAAAGCTTTTTTGAAAAACCAATTCTGAATTCGCCATGATGAATCTTCCGAACCTATTCTCACCAATCACGTTGGGGAAATGTGAAATCAAGAACCGCATCGTTTCAACGGGCCATGATACGGTCCTGTCCACGAGCGGGTTGGTAAATGACAGGCTCGTAGCTTACCACAGGGCCCGCGCGGCAGGTGGCTGCGGGTTGATCGTGACCCAGGTTGCGGCCGTACATCACACGGCATTTTACACGCCATACTTATTGATCGCCACGGACGACGATTTCATTCCGGGATACCGAAATATTGTCAAAGCCTGCCACGCCCACGGAGCGAAAGTCTTTGGACAGCTGTTTCACCCAGGTCGAGAAGTATCTGCAAGCATGGATGGCACCGCAGCTCTTGCTTATGCCCCATCAGCATCACCGAGTGAGCGGTTTCGCACGATTCCGTGTGAAATGACAAACGACATGATCAAGGAGATTGTTGAGGGCTATGGACAGTCCGCACGTCGGATGTTTGAGGCCGGTGCTGACGGCGTGGAGATTGTTGCAAGCCACGGATATCTGCCGGCCCAGTTTTTGAGTCAATCCGTCAACGTTCGTACCGATGAATATGGTGGAAGTGAGGAGAACCGTTTGCGTTTCCTCAGAGAAGTTATCGCTGCTGTGCGTGAACAAGTTGGAAATAACCTGGTTGTCGGGATGCGGATCTCCGTTGATGAAAAAAATGAAGCCGGGTTGACCCAAGACGAGTCCCTGGCTGCGATTGCCGCATTGGATAATGATCTTGATTATCTCAGCGTTGTTGCAGGCACATCAGCGACCTATCAGGGCGCAACCCATATTGTTCCATCCATGGACTTCGAGCACGGTTACACGAGTCCGTTAGGCGCTCTTGCAAAGCAACGTTTCTCAGGTCCGGTAATCGTCACGGGGCGGATCAACCAGCCACAAATTGCCGAACAAGCCATCAAGTCCGGACAAGCTGATCTTTGCGGCATGACCCGCGCTATGATTTGTGACCCTGAAATGCCAAACAAGGCAATGCATGGTGATTTTGATGATATACGCGCCTGTATTGGCTGCAATCAAGCCTGTATCGGTCATGTTCTAAAAGGTGATGGGATTTCCTGCCTGCAATACCCGGAGACCGGACGAGAGCTGGAATATGGCAATATGGAACCCGCCCCAAGCCCGAAGAAAATTCTGGTAATTGGCGGTGGGCCTGCAGGTATGAAGGCCGCGAGCGTAGCAGCAAACCGCGGTCACCAGGTAACGCTCATGGAGCGCGAAGTCCGATTGGGCGGTCAGGCACTGAGAGCGCACCTTTTGCCCGGACGTGAAGAATTTGCCAATCTCATAACAAATCTGTCCCATGAGGCAGAGCGCGCTGGAGTGCAAATCCTGTGCAACCAAAATGTTGATGTGAATGTGATTGAGCGACACGGCCCTGATGAGATTATTCTGGCCTGTGGAGCAAAACCATACATGCCTACGATTGAGGGTAGCGAAGAGGCAAACATTGTCGATGCA
>JAAETJ010000536.1 GCA_024228495.1 bacterium
ATCACACGGTTTACACCATTTTTATCCATCTGTTGTTCGGCAAGCTGGTAGGCCCGGCGGATCCCTTCAGCACCGGCAGTTGAGCCGCGAGAATTAAGGCGGTCAAGCGCTGACAATATCTTGTTTTTATCGGCGACCTTTGTCGGCTCAAGCGCCGTGCCGGCACTGCCGGCATAGGTAACAATGGCCACCGTATCATCCGGCTTGAGCGAGGCCAGAAGCAGTTTAAACGAGTTTCGCAATAGCGGGAGTTTGTCGGGTGAATTCATTGAACCCGAAGTATCGATCAGAAAAACCAGATTTGCGTGCGGGGACCGGGTTTTCGGCAAATCATACCCCTTGATACCGATACGCATCAGTTTTGTCTGGGCATTCCACGGCGTCGGCATTATCGAGACATTGGTGCTGAACGGCTCGGTCTTGTTTTCCGGCGCCTTGTAGGCATAATCAAAATAGTTGATCAGTTCTTCAATTCGAACTGCATTCTTTTGCGGTAAAACACCCCGATTTAGGGAAGAACGCACAAAGGAATAAGAGGCAGTATCAACATCAACGGAGAATGTCGATACCGGGTTTTCGCTTACCAGCTTTGTCGCATTAGGAGTGATTTCGGTAAATTTGTCCCTGCCCTGATCCTGATATTGGCGTGGATTTGTCACATCATCGACTTTTTTAATCAAACCATTTTGCACGGATTGGTAGGCCACAGCCCCTTTGTTGCCATGCATTTGGCGTGACTTTGTTTTCGAGCGCGCAAGTTCGCCAGCCATTTTCCTGGGTGATGGCGCCATCAGTCTGAGGATACGCTGATCATTTGACAGTGCCACAGGCGGGGATGGTTCCGGCACATCGGCCTGACTTGTTGCTGAATCCAGCAAGGCAACTTCAGCCTCATTTTTCTGCAATTTAGCCGGTTTATCTGAAGATGATGAACTATCTTTGGGTAGTGCCTCGCCATCCTGTCGCCGCCTTACAACCCCTTCGGGGCTTCGTTTTGCCTCGTCTAATTCAGTAATCTGCGAAACCGGTGCATTTTTGTTTTGCGTCGTCTTCGGCGGTGGTGTGGCTGTGTCGGGGATGATCTGATCGATATTGACAATGGCAAAGGCCAATACCGCAACGCTTACACTACCGGCCAGCATATGTTTGAAATGGGGATG
>JAAETJ010000537.1 GCA_024228495.1 bacterium
CTGGGACCGATATGAATGTTTTCATCCTCCAGACGCCTGGCGGCCACGGCCTGAACCGCCTCGGTCTTTGATTTTTTCTTGGTGGCCAGACGCTTTTGCTCCAGCATGTTGAGAAAATCGGTATTGCCCCCGGTATTGAGCTGGTACGTGCGCTCCAGCTTGACGCCGCGCTTCTTGAACAGATCGGTCAGGATGCGGTGGGTGATGGTAGCGCCCATCTGAGACTTGATGTCGTCACCGATGATGGGAAGGTTTTTATCCGCAAAACGCCTGGCCCACGCCGCATCGCTGGCAATGAACACCGGAATGTTGTTGACAAAAGCCACTCCGGTCTCCAGCGCGCAATTGGCATAAAACCGGGTAGCTTCTTCTGAGCCGACCGGCAGATAGTTGGTGAGGATTTGAGCGCCGGACTCCTTGAGCACCTGGGTGATTTCCGCTGTGGTCGGCTCCGCTTCCTCGGACAGAATGAACGCATGGTCTTTGGGATAATCATTCATATGGGCCGCAACACCGTCCAAAATTTTGCCCATAAGAACGGTTACGCCGGATGGGGGAAGGTCAGGACAGAAAACCGCCGTGCAGTTGGGCTTGGCAAAAATAGCTTCATGCACATCACGGCCGACCTTGCGTTGGTCGATATCAAAAGCGGCTACGACATCAATGTCGCCGGGCTTATAGCCATTCATATCATAGTGCATCAGGCCGCTGGCGTCTTCCGGATCTTTCTCCCGGTAATAGTGGATTCCTTGAATCAGTGAACTGACACAGTTGCCAACCCCTACAATCGCGATCTTGATTTTACTCATAGATTGGTTGCCTCCTTTTGATGGTTACGTGAGGAGAGACACAAAGAAAAAAACAGTCCGATAAAACTTCTACCCCAGCCAGTTTTTCTGCGGACGAGATGAAGTTTATATTCGGGAACTCAGGCTTTTGCTTGCAACTTAAA
>JAAETJ010000538.1 GCA_024228495.1 bacterium
GCTTTGCCAGCGCCGTCAAATATGATGAAAATCCCGCTTCCGGGGCCTTTGAGGAAAACGGCAACATCATTTCCTACATGGAGTTTGCCAGCCTCGATTGCAAATAAGGTCCGCGATCAATCCGGGAAATTGAAGTTGTTTGTGAGCTGGTCTGAAATGGAACCTGGCCTGTTGAGGTCGAGGAATATCTGGTTGGTGCGCTGTCATTTCTTAAACTGCATAGTTACCAACTTCTCTCCGTTGGCCAGGTGTAAACAAGAAACGGTCTAGCGCAGACTTTTTTCGCTCATCTTGTCGAATACAAATACATTATCGGGATTTATCCCGACTGCAAATTCAGATCCTTCTTTTGCCAGATGCCCGTTTTCCAGTTCCATGGTTATTGGTGTTTTTGATTTTGTTCTTGCATAGGCGAACGATGTCCCGCCAAGATTTTCGATCACATCTATTTCTACATCAAAATTAACGGATCCACTGGCGGCGAAATGCTCCGGGCGAATACCGGCCAGCAGTTTGTCACC
>JAAETJ010000539.1 GCA_024228495.1 bacterium
CGCTCGAAGTACGACCAAGGAGATCTTTCATGTCGAAGATGACAAATCATTTAAACCATAGTGTGTGGGATTGTAAATATCATGTGGTGTTCATTCCAAAATACCGCAAGAAAACGCTGTTTGGACATATCCGCAAGGATTTACAGGCGGTATCACATCCGTGTCTCCCGTACTTGAGCGGACCGGAGATTTTGCCACCTTTCTTGCAAAGAACTGGCATGATGAGGCTTTTGATGACCTGCGCCGCGCCGAGATTATCGGACGCCTGGTCGGTAGCGAGGCGTTCCTCAAAAACCTCGAACGCCAACCGGGGGGGGAGGTGATCCCAAAACAAAGAGGCCGAAAACGCAAGCAGAAGAATTAATTCGGTTACTGTCATGGTAATTCAATTACCGTAATTCAGCGTAATTCCCCATAGTCTGACGAACGTTCAATACACATAACCCGTGGTTTCGTCTCTTGGGGGTTTTCCGAACGCCGACCTGACAGGCTGGTGCAGAGCGAGAGCTTGCGATCCGGTCGGCATCCGAAAACCTGAACAAGAGGAGACATTTGGCATTATCTGGCCAAGTGTTTTTTGGAACCTGTATCCAAGCGATTGTCTCCTATTCCGGGATTGGAAATGATAGGTCTATTTGGACTGTTGATATTTTTTGATGTTTTTACCAGCCAGGCTATACCCTGCATCGATAACGTTCTGACCATCAACAAGGGACAGTTTTTTGCTCGCGGGTTTTGTGCTCATGCGGCCTGTGACCACAACCGGATCAAAAAGTCCGTTGATCTTGTGGGGCTTGTTCATGTGTACAAATACGGTCTGGTTGATAGGGGGCGGTGGAGAATGAATACAGGCCCCGACATAGGGCACGAGCAAAAATTCCTTGACACCGCTCTTGGCAAATTCGAGGGGAAGCAAATAGCCTGCGACGGCAATATCTTTGCCATCTAATTTTTTTACCGTGAGGCTGTTGCGTTGTTTAAGCTCATTTTCCCACTTTCGGTAGCGATCGAAAAAATCGTCCACATTAAATTTCTGCTTTTCGAGCTCACGCCTTGATTGCTTGGCAATTTTTTGGGCGTCCTTATAGTCAGCCGAGTCCTCCCCGCTCATCAAATCCCCTTCAAAACTTTGAAAATAGGAAATATTGTCAAGCGCCAGGCGCTGATCATCGGGCAGGTCGATCAGTGGATTTTTCAAGGGGGCCAGTTGTGGAAGCAAATCAGGCCAATCAAGTTCTTGCGCCTCCCCGGCAATTGCAGGTTGTAGTAGCGAAACGGTCAAGAACAAGGCGCTGGCCATCAGTTTTGCAAAATGTTTGATCATGTGTTTTCCTTTTTTCTTTGTCGCCAACTTCACGTGCGTACCATCATACCATCGGCTAGGGACTGTCGATAGGCGCGCCAGGCGGGCAGCAATCCGGCCACAACCCCACCCAGTATTATAGCCCCGAGAACCAGCAGCTCTGGTCCTGACGGGGCACTCATTTCCAGGTGGATGCCGTAAGCCCGATCGATAAAGGGGCGAACGGCCAATAATAAGGTGTACAGGCTGGCGACACCAATTACGACCCCAAGGGCCGTCAGGATGCTGGCTTCACTGACCAGCAGGCCGATCACCGTTTGTGGTCCCGCCCCTACCGAGCGTAAAATGGCGATCTCCCGGCGGCGCTCATTCAGCGTTGAAAAAATCATCGTCATCAGACCGAGAATAGCTGTGACCACCACCATTGCAGACACCGCTAATAGGGCCGTTTCCGCCGTTCCAACCAGCGCCCACATCTCGTGCAATGCCAATCCCGGCATCACGGCTGACAAAGGTTCACGGCGATAATTATTGACAAAGCGCTGGAAGTGGAAGACCTGTAAGCGTGACTTCAGACCAACGAGGGCCGCGGTAATCGACTTGGTGCGCAGTTTCATTTTACGCATGCGGGCGGCTGGTGTGGTTTGGCCCGGGATTTTCGTTCCAGTCTGCCAGTCCACATGAATGGCCTCAATCGCCCGCAGACCAACATGCAAGGTCTTGTCGACCGGCGTCCCGGTTTTTTTCAGGATGCCAGTGACGCGAAAGGGGGTGTCGTCATGTTTTGCGCCAATCTCGCCAATTCCATGAGCGACGGTTATTTTATCACCCATTTGATAGTCGAGAGCACGAGCGACATCGGCACCGATCACCACATCGAACAGATCGTTGAAAATACCACCCCCGGCAAAGACCAATGCTCGTTTGTCACGATACCTGTAATGCTGGAAATAGGCTTTTGTCGTGCCCATGACGCGAAAACCCTTGTGGCTGTCACCAAGAGACAGGGGAACGATCCATTTGACCTCGGGGCGAGCGGCGATTTCCTTGTAACTGCGCCAGGTCAGATTATTTGTAGCATTGCCAATGTGAAAGACCGAGTAGAGTAGTAATTGCATCCCGCCCGAACGCGCTCCGACAATCAGATCTGTGCCAGAAATGGTATTGGAGAAACTGGCGCGGGCGCTGTTTCTGACCTTTTCAACGCCGAGCAGCAGCATCACGCTGAAAGCGATGGACATGATGGTCAGCAGGGCTGTAATCCAGCGGTTACGCAAGGATTGTAGAGCAAGGCGAATGATGATCACGAAACGTCCTCCTTGCTTATGCAAACCATGTCTCGCAAATTTTCTGTGCGCCCGAAGCGCTCTTTGTGGGATGAATCATGGCTGACCATGATCAGCGCCGCCCCTACTTTATGGGCCTGTGAGAATAAAAGATCGAGAAAATCGCGCTGCCGGTCGCGGTCTAGTGCTGAAGTTGGCTCGTCGGCAATGATGATTTCTGGTGCGCCAATCAGGGCGCGGCTCGCCGCCACCCGTTGTTGTTGCCCGACGCTTAGCTGGGCTGCCGGTTGCGTGTGCAATTCCTCCTCGATGCCCAGCGCCGTCAAAAGGCGGTGTGCTTCCTTTTCAACACCGCCGGCCTCAATCGCCCGGGCACGCCGACCAGGGGCAAAACGAAGAGGCAACAGAACATTATCCACCACCGCACCATAGGGCAAAAGATTGAACATCTGGAAGATGATACCAAAATGTTCAGCCCGGAAGCGATCGCGGGCAGCGCTGCCAAGAGCTGTCATATCTGTTCCCAATATGCGAATGTCTCCGGCCCGGGGCTGAACAATCCCGGCCAGCAAGCTGAGCAGGGTTGACTTGCCGCTGCCAGATGGCCCGAGCAACAACAAATGTTCATTGCCTTGCAAGACAAATTCATCGATTGTGATGTTAAAGCGGTGCTGGCCCGGCCATGTGAAGCTGACGTCACGCAATTGCACGACATCATGTGCTTGATCAGGGATCATGGCGTTAGCCCTTTAAGCGAGGGTTGGTCTCGCTCCACCTCGTACTGCTTTTGACTTTTTTCCGTAATCAAGGTTACCACCAGTTCTTTTGAACCGGGAAATTGGGCAAAAAAATCAAACTGAATGCTTGTAAGTTTTTCTGGAGCCGCACACTTTAAGACATAGTTGCCCTTAAATTCACCGTGCTCTTTGCCCTCTACAGTCTCTTTGTGTTCTTTGTCGTGCTCGTCGTGCTTCGAATCTTCCCCTTCATCGTGGGTATAGTTCACCGTACTCGAAATCTGTTTGCACTGCGCGGCTTTGGGCAAAATAAACAGCTTAAGCCCGTGCGCCAATGTCGAACGGGCTTTGCCAATTGCAGCCCATTGTTCTTTTGTATTTGGTTCATGTTCAAAACCGACAATATCCTTGCCAGGAACATGCAATTCCATGTTCAGCTTGTTGCCCTCCAATGCCATATTGAGTTCGCCATGTCCATGAATATGAGCGTCGAGTTGTCGATGAGGTTCTTTTGCTAATATTGGTGATGCCGCAAAAAAAGGCAGCGTCGCGAACGTCAAAATGTAGAGTTTACACATGTCTTATGTCTCCGTTGACAGCTATTAAAAGATGGTGGAATTCATTTTTCCACGACATTTCATCAACACCGCCTGAAGGGGAATAGGTCGTGAAAAACATGTCCGAAATTTGTCAAATGATAGCCATCATCGGAGGGGCTCGCCCTTGATAGAGCAGAAAGGCAAGGGAGAAAAAAGAAGTCGTTATTACGGATTGATCTGTCTCAAACCGCCGCTCTGACAACAGCTTGAAAGCGGTGACGTGCAAAATCAGCGCTCCTGCAGCATCTAGCGTCCAACATGTCGGGCAGCGGTCATGCTCACTTTTGTCACTCTCGTGACTCTTGTGCGACTTGTCATGGTATGGCGATGAATGGACAAACAGATGTTCTGTGACGAGTTCCAGCTCGCCACTCCCGTGATAGTGAGGTAGATCAACATGGCCGTACGTAAAGGCAAGTTGTAGCAACATGGCGAACAGCGCCAGTCTTCCTCCCACTTCTCCTTTCCGCAAAATTTTCACCAATCGCCCCTCGATATTAGGATTTCAGCGTTCTTCGCATATTAATAAGGCAATGTCCCGAAGAATGTTGAAACAGGTGCTGCGGCGTTGCCCGCCTTGAGCGTGTAAGCTCGAGGTGTCTTATCTCAAAAAGGAGAGCAACGCTATGACCAAGACTAACACAAAGCCTCAAGCCATTGCCAGCCCATTGCCAAGTCCGCAAGAGGCTTTCGATGATGTTCGAGATAGTTTTGAGCGCTTCTGCCTGCTTTGGGGCATCGAGGCGATGGAGCAGATGCTGGAAGAGGATGCGGGCGCCCTTTGTGGCGACCGCCACAGCCGCAACAAGGAGCGCAAAGGCCACCGTTGGGGTGCCACAAAAGGCCCGATTGGTTTTCACGATGGCAAGACGAAGGTCAGGCGGCCACGTGTTCGAGGCAAGGACAAAAAGGAAATTCCACTGCCAAGCCAGGAGGCGGCGCAGGATGAGGACTGCCGCCTGTTCATTCTTGACGGCGCAAAGTCGCTCAAAAAGGCAGTTCGCAACACGTTTGGCAAGCATACGCCGATCCAGCGTTGTCAGGTCCACAAGTCGTGCAATATTATTGATCGGCTGCGCTTGCGAATGCATTTTCAACATTGAACGGGACATTCCCCGATACAATCCTTAACTTGTTGTCTTGCTCTGTCGCCGGCCAAGCGCGCCTCGGATAGTGTCACTTCGGGCCAAACACCGAGTGAGATCTGTTTTTCCTTACCGGCGAAGCGATATTTTAACCGCCACCATTTGCCGCCTTTTGGTGCAATAATCAGGAACAGGCCCTTTGTATCATAAAGTCGGCAGATTTTTTGGTCAGGTTTAGCGTTGGCGATTTGATCTTCGTTTAAGGGCATATTGGGGCAACCGTTTTTCGACTAAAATAGTTTTTCCTAAAGTTTTCCCAAAAACGGCTGGATGTCAATGGACGTGCCCCCACACCGCTGGACAACGGACAAAGAAAATCCCCGTAAATACAGGGGTTTTCGGTCTTTATCGGATTGTATCGGACGGGGAAATGGTGGAGCCAGACGGGATCGAACCGACGACCTCTTGCATGCCATGCAAGCGCTCTCCCAACTGAGCTATGGCCCCATATATATTGAGTATTTAGTTTTGACTGCTTAGAGTTTAGTTAAAATCC
>JAAETJ010000540.1 GCA_024228495.1 bacterium
GAAACTGTCCTGATATGGGCCGCCAGATCGTTGGTGCCCGAAATATTAGGCGCTCTCTTGCTGGCAGGCATAGTGGCTGCCGCCTTGTCGTCAGCGTCTACATTTCTTTCACTGGTAGGGTTCAGCGTTAGCAACGATATGGGCAGTAAACCGCTGGCACTTACGGTGAACACAACCCGCAAAGTCATGCTGATTACCAGTTTGATCATCCTGGTCTGTTGTTACTTTTTTCCGCCCAACATCTTCTGGTTCATGCTGTTCATCGGAACAGTTTTCGCGTCTAGTTGGGGGCCGGTGGGCCTGATGAGCATTTGGAGCAAACGCATCACAAAAGACGCAGCCTTCTGGGGCATGTTCTCGGGCTTCTTCATGAATGTGATACCGGCAACCATTGACTACCTTGGCATTTATCATATGCCGGAATACTATCCCGCAGTTATTGGCACGGTCGCAAGCATAGTTGTCATCTTGATTGTTTCGGCGCTCGGCAAGGTTAGCCGTGAAGAAATAAGCTATCGCCTTCGCTTGCACCGGCCGCCAGCTTCCGATATCGACTTGGCCAAAACAAAAAGGACCTTATTGGCGCCTTTGGGTTTGATTGTGTATGGCTGTGCGATGCCTTTGCTGATGTTGAAGTACTACGTGATCCCTTATCAAGTTGCAACCGGAGAGATTCTCCCTGATGGGGCGGTGAACTGGAATACGGGCGAGGCACTAATCACGTTGACCATCTTCATGCTGCACGTCCCC
>JAAETJ010000541.1 GCA_024228495.1 bacterium
AAGCCTGGCCGAGGTTTTGTAGAAACTACTTCACAGCCAACACTGCAGCAGGGTTTACAATTTTTGTCAAACGTTTCGGATTATCCACTTCTTCAGGTTTTATTTGTTTTTTATGGACAATATCTAGCATCATCTTCCAGGCAAATACCAATTGTGTGTAGCCACTAAATTCCGGATCATCAGATTCTGGTATTCTAATAGTATGAGACCCCTGCATAACCCTCCCCAGTTGTTCTGAACTTTGTTAAACTCTTCGCATGAACAAATCATTTCAAACACAGCCAGAGCTGTTTGTCGCAAGCGCGGAGTTAAATCACCCTGCTTTGCAGGGGTTGGACGGTGCCGAAGCGGTGCTGGACTGGGATCGTCTTGAGCGCTTGATGGAGGCCATTTACGGGGCGAAAACGGGGCGGCCGAGTTACCCGCTTTTGACGCTTTTCCGTGGCCTTTTGCTGGGCATTTGGTACGGGCTTTCCGATGAGCAGCTTGGGTCTTGCCTGGCGCGAGACCTTCTGTTCCGCCGTTTTTGCCGCCTTGAGCTGAGCGGCGATATCCCCGATGCGACGACTTTGGGGCGGTTTCGACAAAAGCTGGTCGAGCATGATTTGTGGGATAAAATCCTTGCCGAGGTCAATGAACAGCTGGAAAAACAGCGCATTATTATGAGCGAGGGGCGTATTAATATCATAGATGCCACGCCTATTGAGGTCGCGCAAAGTGGTTCTGGCAAAGGCAAAGACGGCACGCCGAGCAAAGATCCCGAAGCAGGGTGGCATGTTAAAAATGACTCGCGTGGCCGTCAAAAATCTACCTATGGATATTCGGTTCACACCGGCGTGGACGAGGATGGTTTTATCCATCGCCAAAATGTTACGCCCGGAAATGTACATGATTCTCAGGAGCGCGATACGCTGCTTCTCGGCGATGAGCGCGCTCTTTACGCTGATGCGGCTTATAGTTCAAAAGCCACGCGCGATAAATTGAAACGCTTTGGAATTGCCGAT
>JAAETJ010000542.1 GCA_024228495.1 bacterium
CGTTGAGCCATCAGTCAGCGCCCGGCATGGACCGATCTGTCCGCTGCCGTGACCGACTGGGCGGACTACTCAAGTACTATCATCGCGAAGCCGCTTAAGGCGTACCATCATGCGGGGTGAAAGCGGGATAAATTTCACGGGACTATATATTTGCATCGCCATAGCTTTCGTCATGCTGGTCCTGAAACTCAGTGTCATTGATAGTTGGTCGTGGTGGCGAGTGTTATTACCTATTGGCCTATTTTTCGGATTTGCTGTGACCCATATCGTGGTCGCGTTCATCTATCTATCATTTGTCCATATCCCTGAAAGACCAGATGGGGACGAAGCCGAGATTCTTGAGCCTCACACAATCAACGCGCATTACATCGCGGCCATGCTCTTCTTCGTCGTCTTCGGCGACAACATGGTTCGTTGGATTGAGGGTAGTGAGACATCCCACTGGTTCTGGCTTTTCTCGGGCAAGATTGAAGCGCTCGCCGTGTTCGGAGTTCTTAACGTGCTCGCTCTATTCTCGTACTGGTCAAGGCTTGGGCGGGTATTGAAAGCCTCGGATTGACGCCTTGAAACTTAAGCGAGTAGGGCGATTGCAGTGAGATGA
>JAAETJ010000543.1 GCA_024228495.1 bacterium
AACCACGCCTTGATCAAGGCCATTCTTTAAGTCCTGAACTCTCCATACTATGGGACCGGGTTAATCTCTATGGGTTCAATTCCCCGCCGCTCGCGGCGTTTTGATCAAGAGACCGGTTAATACCCCGTCCGCTTGCGGCGGGGATCGTTATTTAAATAAGATAAGGCATATTGATAGTGGTTTTACCGATTTTGAGTCCCAACAAATTGGTAATGGCTCATTTGTTATTAATTGCAACTTCTGATTAGCTGTTGAGACCGTTAACTGGTGATTTAAGGACACCTCACAGACAGAAATCGCCACACGGGCACCTTCCACAATCGCTAGCGGCAAGGATCTATCAAGGGAATAGCTTTCTGACAAGCGCTCTTTGGCGCGATCTATTTTTTTATTAGCCACATGGCATCCCAACCCTGTACTGCTTTTTTTATCGTATAATAATAACACTACCACCTAATAGGCAAAGCTCACAATCCTTACCTGAATATAAGGATAAACCTACTTGCTCACTTGGTTTTTACTACTGAAATAACGCAATTTAGAGGATTATTCGTTTTCTTGTTGAATTGCCCTCCCCGAACATTGATCCAATTGTGGTAGTTATTTGCATTGAAATATGAACCACTCCAGGTGCGTGTTGCCCTGATGTTGCTTCCACTTACTGAACATCCTTGAATCAGAGCTGTTCCTATGTAGCTCCATCATCTACTATTGAAATATGAATAAGCGGATATCTAACGATCGAAAGCGGCTGGCAAGCGTAGGACTCATCCTACGTAAAGTCGGAGTGTTCATGGTCGGGCTAGCGATAGCCATGCTCGGTGTCCTGCGTGAGCTTTTTGTCTCGGCGGAAATTCAAAATGACGAGGAGCGCCGACTACACGATTCAGATCTGTCGGGTGAGTTGAACCACCGCACCGGGCGGTTGGATGCTGGAACCGATCCTTACGGCTGGTATGACGAAGACTAAACTATAACTAGTACTAGCGGCGAAGCCCCCTGCTTGCTACCGCTTTTCCTATCGCACCACCTTGCCTACCAGCATCCTCTCCTGGGCGAGCCAGCGGCGCAGTCGCATTGTTGATTGACCGACCAATATTCACCCCTGCCCACGCCATCATCCCGCTCCACAATAGCGGAAGACCCAGATAAAGACTTGTCGTGATCATGTTGAGCAACATTCGCTTGGTATCATGCTCCCCTGGATTGGCGAAGATTTGCAGAAAAACGTTGACATCAGGGTACATAGACTGGATGAGATTCTGATCGACCCACATCGCCAGATACCAGAGCACACTCCAGAATTTGACGGTAAAGATGGCCATGGCGCCGACGACCATCATGGAGATGGAGTACCGAGAAAGCACGACTACCATGGGAAGCATGGCGTAGATACCCAACAGCAGCACAGCCTGGACCATCGGAAGCGCCTGGAGGACTGCGGTCATGGTGACGGAAAACAGTGCTGATGCGGCCAACACGCCACCCGACGCCAGGCCGCCCTTGGCAATATTCTCTACTGTGTTCAACATGCCAGTACTGCCAGCATTGTGAGCGACAAGGTCGTTGTTCGACCAGGACGGTGGTGAATTAGTCAGAACGGTCTTGGCGACTGCATCGTTTTGCTGTTCACTGGCCAACGCTGGGGCCACCGCGACGACGAGGCCGGAAAAACCTGCCGAGGTTGCATCAGCCTCGGTAATCAGCTTTTCCCGCAGGCCAATCGATCCGTCTTCCCACCATTGCTTGCAGTAGGGCTTGCCCCAGGTGGGTGGTGTGGCTGGGTCGTATTCAGTATCACGGGCCGCATTATAGGCCCAACCGGTAATCTGCGTGGTCGGGCGCAGGGTGTCGTAATAGCCGGGCGTACTGCGATACACCTGCGACCCCATCCAATCAGGATCATCAGGTCCATAGGTCGTCAGCAAGGCGGTGACCCCGGCAGTAGATGGGCGCCCAGTCTGATATTTGGAACGCGCCGGGATGTAACACTGGCTGAAGAAGTCACTCACTTCCTGACGCAGGCGCGGATCGGCAATGGTTGCAAGTCTTGCCTGTTGCTCATAGGTGCGCATGTCCGCCGCACTCGGGAGGCCTTCGACCACCGCATGATTGCATCCGGAGGTCATTGATAACACGGCATACCACCACACCGGAATATTCACCGTCGCCGGTGACCCCGCAAATCCGGTGGAACCATAGGTGCTC
>JAAETJ010000544.1 GCA_024228495.1 bacterium
CGGTGAAACCGGTAATTGTTTTGAGATCTCCGTCCTCAGATGCCGTCAACATCTGCATCATCTTAGGATCACTGGCGGCACCGGGTTTGCCATACAAAGCCCCCAGTGTCGGAACAAATACAAGCGCCATGAGCATGGATGAAGCCAAGACCGCGATCAGAGTGATCGGCATATACTTCATAAACTCCCCAACAATACCCGGCCAGAACAGTAGCGGTGCGAATGCAGCCAATGTAGTTGCTGTTGAAGATATGATCGGCCATGCCATTCGCCTGGCCGCTTCACCGTAGGCCATGGCTCTCGGAACCCCTTCTGACAGTTTCCTGTCAGCGTATTCCGTAACGACAATGGCACCATCAACCAATATTCCAATTGAAAGGGTAAGGGAAAATAGCACAACAATGTTGACTGTCAGGCCCATCGCATAGATAACAAAAATACCTGTTAAAAAAGCGCCGGGAATAGCAATTCCCACAAGTGTTGCTGTACGAACACCAAGTGCAAAGACGACCACTATCATCACCAGAATAATTGCGCTGATCACGTTATTCTGCAAATCAAGCAGCATTGTTTTGATTGTCTCTGACTCGTCCTGC
>JAAETJ010000545.1 GCA_024228495.1 bacterium
CATTTGGTTTTATTTATTATTTTCTCACTGATAATAATTATTTTCTCCAATCTTTTCCATCAAAAGCCGCAGCCCGACAAAGAAATCAGTTACACGGAATTTCTTGACATGGTTGATGCTGAAGCCGTCAGCGAGGTTGTCATACAAGGTCAGGCGCTTTCTGTTTCAGCTGCAAACGGCCGCCGTTTTAAAGTATTTACACCCAAAGACAGCGATCTGATTGCGATCCTCAAGCAAAAAGGGGTATCCATTCAGGCAAAACCGCCGGCAGAGCCAAATTGGTACATGTCGCTCCTTTTTTCATGGTTTCCGATGATTTTGCTCATCGGCGTATGGATATTTTTCTTGCGTAAAATGCAGGTCGGCGGCGGAAGCCCGTTTTCATTCGGAAAAAGCCGGGCGCGTCTTCGTGCTGATACGTCAGCTAAAGTCACTTTTGACGATGTGGCCGGCATCGACGAAGTAAAAGAAGAGCTGGGAGAAATCATAGACTTTCTAAAGGCCCCAACAAAGTATACCCGCCTTGGAGCCCGAATCCCCAAAGGGGTATTGTTGCTGGGTCCGCCCGGCACCGGCAAAACGCTTCTGGCTCGGGCGATTGCCGGTGAGGCGGAGGTTCCGTTTTCCCATATCAGCGGTTCGGATTTTGTGGAAATGTTTGTCGGTGTGGGTGCATCGCGGGTGAGGGACCTTTTTGTTCAGGGCAA
>JAAETJ010000546.1 GCA_024228495.1 bacterium
CCGAATATCGTCCAATCCTGAAATCAGTTCCTAATATTTTTGCCCCAAATTTGACGAACGGCCTTTTTCATCAAAATCGGTCAACAACAGACATTGCTGCAGCTTTCAACTATCCCTCGTGCGCCACAATCTCAATGACCGAGAAGGGCTCAATATTGCCTTTGCGGTGGTGAGGCTAATTGGCAAAAGAGGGTCGGGAGCGTTCGATTGGGCGGTTTCGATGTTGCTCCGCGCCACCACAATATGTAGTGGGTGTCTGCGTTAACTGGATAGGCACGACTCAAACAAATCACCCTGCAACTCCGGCAATTCATCCAGACAGGCCAGATGGGCAAATCTGTTGTAAATTTGGTTATGTTTGAGGCTCATGCTCACATGGATATCATCGCAGGAAACCGGATTGCCCGCCCCATCATATTTCTGCCGATAGGCATGCAATTCACAGGCGCAATGGCGGTAGGCAGAGATATCCCTTGCAAGATCGCCCATCACGTTGCTACGGATTTTGCGAAGCGCTTCGGAACGTTTTGGTTCCTCCCTGTTGCTGGCAGCAAGAATTTCCTCTTCAAGGTATGGGCGTGTTTCCACGGAATAATCCGCATCTTGTATCACTTAATCCGTTCGGTGCGGTCACTTGCGCATTCAAACGCGACAAACGCGATCTGATCTATGCCAGTGAAAATGCAAACATGGCTCTTATACCCGAGCCTGAAAAGGATGAGAAGAACGCCTATTTTCGAGAAGAGCCTCGCACCCTTATTGAATTTTGCACTTACGTATTAATGAAACGCAATACACGATTAGCCATTCCAGGCGGCGTATGGGCGCTTTTGGGTAATCCGGCAATGCTGCACAAATTTGCGGCCATTGAAGCCGAAGAAGGTGATGGCATGCTGCAAGTGCTGGCGCTCAATATCTTAGAAATGTTCAAACATGAACATTTTTCTCAACACCGTTCTGCAGCTTTGAAGGCTCTGCGTATATTCTCCGTTGGTACAAGACTACATGATGCAGGTGCGAGTGCAAAACTGACCCATGCCGATCTGATCAGAGAAGGCTATGTGATCTTCATCGTCGGGCCACAGGCCTACATGAATCGTTTGGGTGCATATTATGCATTACACATCCTGGCCTTCAACCAGGCGCTTTATCTGGGCGCAGGAAA
>JAAETJ010000547.1 GCA_024228495.1 bacterium
CCGCTCACATCCCTGTTCCATCACCTTCTTTAAATCCTCACGCGGATTCACACGCCCCAGCGCAATCGGTTTTTGTGATGCAATCATCTTGCCAAAGAATGGGTAGCGCAGCAGCGATGCTTTGACAACAAAGGTGACGGGCATAAACGGGGCGATAAGGCATGGGAAAATGTTGTTTTCGAGGGCACTCATATGATTGCTGACAAAAACCACTGGCTCTTTCAGGTTGTGGAGGTGGTTAAGGCCGGTGATGTGGAAACGGCCGTTGCTCCGTTCCACTGCCTGCAACACATCAAACGCCGACTTGATATACGCGATACGGTCATACCGTCCCCGTGACACCAAATACCACCCCTTTGCAATCACGCCCACCGCATAATGTGTGTAAAGATACGCACCACTACCAAATGCGAGCCGATCAACGAGTGCCCGAGATCTATTGTCAGGGGTATGGTAATTATCACCTCGAAAATAATCTTTGAAATAGGCTAATGTCTTTTTACCCGAATAACTCGTCATTGAATTCTTTATCGGTCAGATCGCTTAATCCTTTACCTTGACCGCCACTTTTGCCCTTCATCTCATCCCAAAACAGTTTATCATATCGGCGAGATTTGACAGGAATGGGCATTTTGACGCCCCAGCCCAGGAGCAGCACTTCTTCTTTTTCTTGCAAGCGAGCCAACATGCCGCGCAGTTGATCCCGTCCGGCTAAACCGGTAAGCACGGCACGGATGTCGTCATCATCACCAAGCCAGCCGGTGATACGCGTACCGAGCTGGGACATAATTTCGTCGTCGATGCCAGACGGCCGTTGATC
>JAAETJ010000548.1 GCA_024228495.1 bacterium
CAAAGCGTCGCGAGAGACGTTAGCCCGCCAGCAAGCCTCGGCAGGGATCGAGGTGTTGCAGCGACCCAGTGTCTCCAATACGCTCTGTCCGTTTCAAACCCAAGCCGAGGAACAGGCGGCGCGAGAAGAAGCGGTAGCCAGTCAGGTTTCCGCCTATCGGAGCCTGTTACCGTCGTTACTGAAAAAGCTGTCGAAGATCCCGGATCCGCGCCAACCCAAGAAGGTCAAACATAAACTCACGGTGGTGTTGACGTATGGCTTATTAATGTGTGTGTTTCAAATGGCGTCGCGACGGCAAGCCAACACCGAGATGAGCCGCCCGGTCTTTTTTTCGACCTTACAGCAACTGTTCCCCGAGTTGGAAACCTTGCCGCATGCCGATACCCTGAATCGGCTGTTAGAACGAATTGATGTGGATCAGTTGGAAGTGGCACATATCGCGTTGGTTCAGCGGCTGATTAAAAACAAGAAATTTCAACGCTACTTGATTGAGAAGCGCTACCCCATTGCGATTGATGGGACCCAAAAGCTGACCCGTGACGGTTCGTGGTGGGGCGAAGAATGGCTTCAGCGCGAGCATAAACAGGAAGAGACGACACATATTCAGCAATATGTGTATGTTCTGGAAGCTAATTTGGTGTTTCATAACGGTTTGACGGTCCCGCTTCTAAGTGAGTTCCTCAGCTATGGCGAAGGTGATCCCGACGATCACAAACAAGATTGTGAGCTGAAGGCCTTTAAGCGCTTGGCGGCGCGACTGAAAGGTTATTTCAAACGCTTACCCATTCTCTTGTTGCTGGATGGGCTCTACCCCAACGGCCCATTAATGGAACAATGCCGCCGCTACCACTGGGATTATAGGAATTGTATTTCCACAAAAGTGCCTGCCCAGTGTCTGGACGGAGGTCGAGAGCCTACGACCCTTGTCCGCAAGAAATCGGTGGACCCACCCATGGCGCGGTCGACAGCAACACTTTTACTGGGTGAATGACATTGATTATGGCTACGATAATGATAAGAAACATCTGCCTGTTCATGTGGTGATCTGTGAAGAACACTGGCAGGAGGTGGACCCAGAGAGTGCCGAAATCGTCGATAAAAGCGCACGCCATGTCTGGATTTCCAGTCGCCCCTTACACTGGGGCTGCCTACATGAGCGCTGTAACCTGGGTGCACGCCACCGCTGGGGCATTGAAACCAGTATGTTAGTCGAAAAACGCCAGGGTTATCACTACGAACATGTCTTCTCTTATCAGTGGACGGCCATGAAGGGCTTTCATTTGCTGATGCGCCTCGCTCACTTACTCAATGCCATCGCCCAATACACGCGGCGTGTCGCTAAGCAGGTCAGTACCCTAGGTGTCAACGCCTTCTTGAGCTTCGTCAAGGAAACCTGTGCCCATCCTTGGCTCTCTTCCCAATGGATTCAGCAACTCTTGGCGACACCGGTTCAACTGCGTTTGATATAAACAGATACCTGAC
>JAAETJ010000549.1 GCA_024228495.1 bacterium
CATGATTAGAAAGCCTTTTCCAGCAATGGTTTTCGCGGATTTTTATTTGAGCAGATTTGTATAAAGCACTGAGATATCTGACTTTCTTTCATAACAGCCATAGCTTTTCTTAAAACGTTCACCCCCAGGGCAAAGAGGGATAAAGCCGGGAAACCGTGTTTCTTCTTTCGCGGGGGCAAGTGTTTTCCAACCCACAGCCCCGTTTTGAAGGCCATACAAAAGGTGATGGCCAAAACGGCCATGAGGGTAGAAATTTTCCGAGGCAGACTCATGTGAGTGCTCTCAAAGCCCAACCCTCTCTTTTTTAGACAGGAGAACAGCGTCTCAATCCCCCAACGTTCTCGATACAAAGCCAGCGCGCGTTTTGGTGCCACGCCTCGGATGGCCAGAACCAGAAGTTCCCCGGTTTTCAAGCGCATGATGACGATCTGCACGGGTGTGGAGCCAGGACCCAAATACCACCATCCGGGCAGGATCATCTTTTTCCGCCGTTTCAGTTTTGCAGCTTTGTCACAGATCTTTTCCGCGCTTTGATCCGCGTTCCAGATATGGATATTTTCGCGCACACGCATGGCAAATGGCAGGCCCCGTTCGTGCATCCATGACAACCAAAGCGCTCCGATGAACTCCCGATCCCCCAGAACGCATGCAATTTTTTGCGCCGGGAAGATGTGCAACAAAATTTTGAGCAGCCCGATCCGTTCGTCCGCGTTGGAATTACCTGCCTTGCCCAAAGGAACCCAAAGCAGCGGAATGCAAAGGTTTTCGTAGATAACGCCCAGCACCAAAATGTTGATGTGGACACGCCCGAATTTCCAGTTTGTGCGGTCCAAAGCCAGTGTCCACGGCTTGCCTGACAGGCCCATCATAGATACGAGCAAATGCGCCACGTCCTTGCCGTCCAGGTGAATGTGCTGGAAAAACCGCTCAAACCGCCGGTGAACCGACAATGTTTTGGCGGGAGAATTCGCATGAGCTGCCAGTCTCCACAAACTGACCGTGCCCGTGCGAAGAATGAGAATAATCAGGCAAGACAGCGTTTCCTGCCTTGTTCGCCATAACGGAATGTGCTTTTTTAACGTTGTGGATAAGGATTGTGTGATGTGGTCATGCATTTTTGGACTCCTTGAGGTTAACAAAGAATCCGAAAGTATGAATCATTTCACAACCTTATCCCATACCGTCGGGTAGTGTGATGCATTCTTCTAATGTCTCTTCATTAAGGGTTTGTACTCCGTCTAGTATATGGGGGGCAAAATTTGTGTCGGCAACGTCAATATCAACAACATACGCGCCCGACGGCGATGTCTTGTGCTCGGCACCTTCTTCCGGGCGAATGCGATATGGAAACAGGTCCAGCTTTTCATTTCTGAATATTTCATGGAGCGGTTTTTGCCC
>JAAETJ010000550.1 GCA_024228495.1 bacterium
TGACCGAAAACAAAGGGAAGCAAACAGCGGGCATCGATGGCCAGGTGTGGAGGACACCAGGCCAGAAGATGAAAGCCGTACGCGCCCTAGCCGAGTGGAAAGGATACCGCGCAAAACCATTGAGACGGATCTACATAGTGCCTGACCGAAAACCCTAAAATTACAAAAATCCAGTCACTCCGTTCCCAATAATTAACCAGAGAAATTAGTTTTCGGGCATCCAGCGATTGAATATTGCAGGTTGGTAGCGCCATTAATAAGAAACGATCTCATTTACGAGCTCGCAAGGTGCAACTGCCCTCTAAAGCGTCTTCTCAACCTCCGTTCCAGCTTAAGCCGCTCGCTTTACAGTACACGCTTTTCGTCGAGCGGCCGCGCGGGCTCTTTGCTGCAGAATAGCACCTATCTTCTGGATATTTCGTGCCACAATAGCCAGCGCAATATAACGTTTGAAGCCCTCGATGCCGTGATCCGGACAACGATCCAATCCGTGCACCTCCAGCGCATTGATCGCTGATTCAACCGACGAATGGCGTTTGCGGGCCGCAACGAACTCTTCTTCGGTTTCGATCTCGCGGTCCTTTTTTGACCATTTGCCTTTCTTCGGTAACACCACTTTCTCCAGTCGCTCCTGGAGCACCTCGCGGTTTTTCGGCGTATAAAAACCTTTGTCAAAACTGCATAGGCGCAACTTCGGAAAGCGCGCTTGCGTCTGCTCTATGATCGACACCGCCACCTTGTCATCGGTCTGCTGCTCCATCACTTGGTGGTGCAGAATGAAGCCCATCGTGTCTTCCAGCACGCAAACACGCAATCCCAGTTCGACCGGAACACCCGCCTTGCCTTTGCTGATCCATTCAGTATGCTCTTCAAAAACGGAGAAGACTTTTTCTTCATGTGCAATCTTTTCGCCCTCGATAACACGACGACGGATTTGATCGATCTGGCGTTCGGCATGGGCGATGTAGTGTTTAATCTCCTCTACGATTGCGCCGGCAAGCTCGATCTTTTGCAGCTCTTTCACCGTGGCCTTCGCTCGTTCCAGATAGTATTCCGAGCGCTCCATGAACGCCTGATGCGCTTCTTTGATCCGTGACTTCCTGGCTTCGACTTTGGCTTCATCCTTCGAAGTGGAACGCTTGAGCTTCACCGTCTTCCGGTAGAGATTTTTGAAACATTGAAAATTGTACTGATACTGCCGCCAGCCCAATACACCAAACATCTCTCCCGCCTGGCCGCACAGCCCGATGACTTTTCTTATGGCATCCGTGAGCAGACTGGTGTCGGTCGGAAAGTGAACATCGGTTTCGACAACCGCCGAATCACAACGCCCCGCCAAAGGCTCATCGGCCTTGCCCAAAAGAGCGTGCCCACCTCTGACCACGATCTGGTTGATATCATCGAGCACTTCCTGCGTGAGCAGACTCACATTATCCTTGATGGTCTGCAGTCGGTATTGATCGTTTTCATCCACCAGAGCATGCCCCAGCATTTCACGCAGTGTACGGTGCTCGTTGGCCAATTCCATCAGCCGGTCATAATCGCAGTTAAGGTTCAGGCGCAAGGTGCCCAAAACAAATATATCCCACAGCGCCATCCCAGGACGCCCGTTACCGGCATCTATTCCTTCTGGAATGATTCGCGCGAGATGGTTAAAAACCTCCTCGCAGATCGCTGAGTTCGTATAGATGTATTGCAGGCCTTTGAGGATTTGCGGAATATCATCTCTCGAATAGGGGTCAAACTGAATGGCCCCGATGTCGGTTTCGCCGAGTTGGCGTTGCGGGTTTAGAATATGGCGCATGGACTGTCCGAAGTTTTGTTTATTAGGCTGATTAAAGCTACTGAATAATTCAAATTATCTCATAAATATCAGCTAGTTGCGCGTTTTCATGCAATGTTATATTGCAATTTTTCTTCAAACTTCGCGCCTGAGAGCGCTTCTATCTCTATGATTTTACAGATGTTTCTCTTTTTCCGGCCAGGCACTATATAGGCACGATAATCATCATCTTCGAAGAAGACTGGCTCTCTGCTGCGCCCTCTTTGGACAATATGCGCAGGTACGTCTGGGATATAGAATCGTGGCTTTCTTGGCATCCCCTCCCTCCTTTTTACTTAAA
>JAAETJ010000551.1 GCA_024228495.1 bacterium
TCAGCAAAAGCCTGACCAGTCAGTCCGTTGGCAGTCGCAGAAAGACTGGAATAGTGAAAAGAAAGGGTGGGAGTGGCTGTTTCCTCATATCGATACAAACTCTGACGGCATGATCTCAGTCGAAGAGTATCGCGACTTCCAGAAATTCAAGGCAGAGCACGAGGACTGGGAAAAGACACTTCGGGGAAAAAAGAAACAGGCTTCAACTGGGAGGTTGAATCGCGACACTCCGAACATTGTCTTGATTTTTGCTGATGACCTCGGGATCGAAGCGCTCAACACATTTGGCGGCCATGGTGTCCGAACGCCGCATATCGACAAACTGGCAGAAAATGGAATGGTGTTTACCCATTGCTTTGCGAATCCGGCGTGCTCTCCTTCGAGAGCCGAAATCATGACGGGTACCTATCCGAGGTTCACCGGTATCAAGCATGTGCTGGCGAAGTGGAGCGATGACACCTACCTGGATCCGAAGCAGTTCAATAGCTTTGCCAGTCAACTGAAAAAAGTGGGATACGCGACTGCGATTGCCGGGAAGTGGAATGTCTCATGGCTTGAACGCAACGATACGGTCGAGGCTTTTGGCTTTGATGAACATTGCCTCTGGCAAATGTTTGATCGAAACGGCAACAAGAGGTCACGCTACTACCAGCCGCATTTCCGTATGAACGGCAGCGTTGAAGAAGAGGCGATCGCCGACCAATTCGGCCCAGAGGTTCTGGCAGATTTCATGATCGACTTTATGAAACGAAACAAAGGTGGACCATTTTTACTCTATTATCCAGCGCTGTTGGCTCACACTCCCTACATCAGAGTTCCAGGTAGCGCTGCGACCAGTCGGCTTTCTGATTCAGAGCAGAAAAACGGCCCCGAGTGTTTTCCTGAAATGGTTGAGTACCTCGACAAGAATGTCGGGCGGCTGGTGAACGCTGTCGATGACCTTGGTATCAGCAACAACACGATCATTCTCTTTTGCGCAGATAATGGCACGCATGGCCCAGTGACTTCTGTCTGGGGAGAGAACCGCACCAGAATCAAGGGCGGCAAGATGACGATGACTGATCGAGGTTCACGAGTTCCTCTCATTGTCAGGTGGCCGGGGACTATTGAGTCAGGCACACAGTGTGATGATCTAGTCGAGCTGGCAGATTTTCTTCCAACATTTCTGGAAATTGCTTCGGCTCCACAACCAATGCAGCGCATTCACGGACAAAGCTTTTTGCCGCAACTCAGAGGAGAGGATGCGCACTCAAGAGAATGGGTTCACATCGAGTATAAAAAAGACCGGCACATCAGAACAAAGGATTGGATCTATACCGACAAGGGAACGTTGACCAAAGTCAACAAGTTCGGTCAGCCGGAGAATGACCCAGAAGAACAAAATGATCAGACTGCAGTTCGTGATGAATTGAGAAAGATATTTGCTTCAATCGATGGAGTGTAATGAAGCGCCGCCGCGCGACATTTCTATGTTGCCCACCTTGGACATGGTGCTGTTCAAGCCCGCCCACAAGCATGATGAATACGATAAAATAATGAAAAGATCTCTTGTCACGTTAGGCTTTTTCTCACTAGCACTCATGCTGGTGGCATCTTTTGCTCAAGCCCAGGAAAAACCGAATGTCGTTTTCATCCTTGCCGATGACCTCGGTTATGGTGACCTCGGATGCTACGGCCATCCTTATGCGCAAACACCGAATATCGACAGCCTCGCCAAAGAAGGCACACGGTTTACCCGGTTCTATGCAACAGGAGTGACCTGTCAGCCAAGTCGGATTGGGTTTATGACCAGCCGGCATCCATGCAGCTTTGAACGCCGAGTCGGCGACTATGGTTTCGATGGTCGCCCAACGATTACAGAACTCCTCAACAAAAACGGCTATTCCACCGGCCATTTCGGAAAGTGGCATATCGGACCTGCAGCTGGAGGGAAAAAAGCGTCCGACCTACATCCACCAGCTGATAGCTACGGCATCGACGAGATTGAAGTTCTTAGCTCTCTGAAAGATCGCACAAAAGGACGTGACGACAACACGTTTGAAGCGGCTATCAATTTTATCGAACGGCATAAGGACGAACCATTTTATGTCAATGTCTGGGCCCACATTTCACACTTTAGCATCCCATCGGACACCGTGTTTGCGGAGAAGTTCAGCAACCTACAGGTCGACGAGTCGCTCTTTGGGTCGTACATGAAGGCCACGAAGTTTGATATCTGTCGAGACGAATGGGGACGAAGCGTCAATGACTGTATGAAAAACTACCTCGCCGATGTCTGGAGTTTGGACGCGGCTATTGGCCGATTATTAACAAAGCTTGATGAGCTAGGACTTTCTGAGAACACCATCGTTGTTTTTGCCAGTGATCAGGGGCCCGCGAGAAACACGCTCAACACACGGAAAGCAAACCAGGTCGGTGACACGACTCGTGCAAATATGATGGGGTGGACCAAGGGACTCCGAGGTGGAAAGCACGAGACGTACGAAGGTGGGCCACGAATTCCTTTTATTGTGCGTTGGCCAGACAAGGTTCCTGCTGGTGCTGTCAACCGTACCAGTATTCTCTCTGGGTTGGACTTCCTGCCGACGTTGTGTCGACTGACCGGCACGTCTTACGATACGAGCATGGTCGAGGGTCATGATGTTGCTGACATCTGGCTTGGGGGAAATCGAATTCCTGAGCGGGTCCTTTTTTGGAAGAAGCAATATCCAACTGCTCTGCATGGCGATTGGAAATACCACGTCAATCGACGTGAAGGTGACGAACTCTATGACCTAGCAACTGACCCAAATGAAACCATGAATGTCGTTGACACACATCCTAAGCAAGCAGCGACAATGCTCGAGGTGATCGCGGCTTGGGATGAGTCTTTGCCAATGCCATCGGCGAAGGCTACGCCCCAACAGGTGAATGCTGTGACAGAAAGTACTGAGAAAAGGAAGTCCATAGAGGGAAAGAGGAAACCGGAAAAGAAACAGGACTCAAAAGGTAAAGCAGAGGAAGTATCGGATGCTTCATATCCTTGGCGAAATGTCATCGGATCGTTGCAACAGAACTGGTTCGAGTTGCACGATGGGTTGAAGAATTCTCAGTACATCTTTGAAGTTGAAAAGAAAGGCACTGTTGCCTTTGTCGGTGGGTCTATTACTGGGATGTCGTGGCGAAAGAAGGTGATGGAAAATCTCAAGCGGCGTTTTCCTGCAACAGAATTCAATTTCATCCTTGCTGGGGTCGGTTCAACGGGAACGATGTATGGTGCCTTTCGGCTGGATCGTGACGTTATTCAAAAAGGGAAAGTAGATCTGCTATTCGAAGAAGCAGCGGTCAATGATGTGTCTATTGGTCGGACGGCCGAACAATCAATGCGCGGAATGGAAGGCATCATCCGGCATGCACGGCAGGCGAACCCTGATATGGATGTCGTCATGATGCATTTTGCCTGCACGGAAAAAATCGAAGACTATGAGAATGGGAAGACACCTGAGGTGATTGAGAGTTTTGATACAGTGGCCGCACACTATGGAGTGCCGACGCTTGATATTACCAAGGAGGTCTATGAGCGCATCGAGCGAGGAGAGTTCACGTGGAAGGATGACATCAAGGGTGTGCACCCATCGCCCTTTGGGCAGCAACTTTATGCAGACAGCATTGAGCGGCTGCTCGATGAAGCATGGTCTGGAAAGCCCCGGCCAGCGACTGCTCATACAATGCCTGAGAAACTTGATCCCGCTTCGTATAGCGAAGGTAAGCTGTTTGCGCCGCGGATTGCCAAAAAACGAAACGGGTTTGCGGTTGAGGCTGATTACGACGCGGCAGCCGAAGGCGGAAAGGTGCGGACCGGTTGGAACGAGCGACCGCAGTTGGTCGGATATAACCCGGGAGACAGCTTTGACCTTCCCTTCATAGGTTCCGCAGTCGCTATCCAGGTGATCGCTGGTCCCCAAGCCGGTGTCATCGAGCACAGTGTTGATGGCTCGGACTGGGTCGAACAAGATTTATTTGTTGAAAAGAATAGCTTCAAGCTGCACTTAAACCGGATTTATATTCTGCGAGAGGGGCTCGACACGGACGTGCCGCACACCTTGTCCGTTCGGATCAGTGAGAAACGGAATGCCCTGAGCAAAGGAAATAATTGCCGCATTGTCTATTTTGGTCTGAACGGTGACCA
>JAAETJ010000552.1 GCA_024228495.1 bacterium
CAGGCAGTTAGAATTGTGTTACCGCAACCTTAATTTTCATATTTTTTTGAGGAAAATTTCTATTCCAGACACAGTTCTCCAAATGAGCTGAATGAATTCGCTCCTAACAAATGAATAAACATTGTCAGTAGCAATTAGAATTGTCCGGTTTTGGTAGCACACTAGTTGTCCGTTTTAGTTTTTCAAATCAAATTTAGAAAAAGAATTTGATTTTGTGCCTGTGGTTATGTGGTTAAGTCGCAGACTTATCCATATATCCATCAGGCTTGGCTTTGCTCAAAACGGTTAAGCGGCCTTTCTTGTTTGTTGAGTTTTACTTTGCTTGTTTGAAATTAGTTCTCCTTTTGCGGTGTAATGGGCGAGTTTGCCGGGCCCGTGGAAGATGGCGATTGTGCTATCTGGATATTCCTGCACCCTGACCCTGACTTTGACATAATGATGGCGCAGAGGGCTTGGTGGCAATTGCAGGTTCAGGTTTTTATAAGACACTGTATTGTCTTTGCGCACGATACGTTCAGCGTGCAGACACATGATATCGCGTAGCATTGCGGGAACCGCAAGTGCTACAAAGGCACTGGCTTCATCCAGCGGCGCAGTGGCAAAGCGCTCATTGTGATCTGGAAGATAGTCCTTTGTGATATAATCATTTGCCCTGGCTATATCGTTGATGCCATGAAACTTCAGCTCATTGATCAGCCTGTCCTGAAAGGTTTGAAAGGCCCGTTCCGATCTGCCCCGCGCCTGGGGTGAATAAGCGGCTATGTGCTCAATACCCAGTTGATGCAGAGCGCGGCCAAACTGGGTCAGGCGGTGTTTGTCGACTTTCTCACCCGCCTTTGGTGTGTGGAAATAGTGGCTGCCGCGATCCGTATAGATTGAACAGGGCAAACCGTGCTTCTCAAACACATCCAGAAAGCCACGAAAGCTGGAACCTGTACCTTCCTCGTCGCATAAAAAGGCTGAGTAAACCTGCGATGTGGCATCATCCATCGTCACAATCAGATCCAGCTTTGGCTGGCCTTCAAGCCATTCATGGGTCGAACCGTCCTGATGTAACATCATGCCGACACACGGCCTGCGTGGTCGCATACGCCGGTGCTTGCCGCGACCCTTGACCTTGACCACAAGTCCATGGTGCTGCAGCTGGGTCTTTGTCCAGGTGTAACTCCAATTGAAATCGTGATGCTTGACCAGATGATCATGGAAGTGCTTCACATTCCAGCCCTCATAACGCGTCTTATATTGATCAATCATCCATGTGATCTTGTCGGCAGGCACCGCGCGTGCCGACTTTTTACCCAGCCGCCGGTCAAATAAACCATCCAGGCCTTCTGCCTCATGACGTTGGCGATAACGTCGAAAGGATCGCTCCGACATCCCCAATATCTCCGCAGCATCCTGCCCTGATAATCGCTTCTTCCTATATCGTGATAAAACACCAATAAATTTATCCATTCGTCTTTCCTGTAACCATGAAGTCCGGTTCATAAAACGCCCTCCTTGCAAGGACATCTTAAACCGGACAATTCATGTGCTACATAAAGAGGACAACTGATGTGCTACTAACACTAACACCAAATGAGG
>JAAETJ010000553.1 GCA_024228495.1 bacterium
AAGCTGTGGGTGCCGACCCGTTTTGTAATTCCGGCCCTATCCACGGCAATCTTCACGGCCTTCTGTAAACCGGATTCAAGCACATGATGCCTGCGAAACGCATCAGATCTGGGATCCTTGCTCAATTTTTTAGCTGGAAAAACATATTGCCATCTATATTCCCTTGAAGCGTTGCGATATTTACGGGCCAAAGCCTCGGGGAGATAAACATCTCCGTACCCGGCATCTAAATCCGCTTCATGGAGCTTTTTGACACGTAGAAGGTGTGCCTTCAGGTCGTCGTAAATGGATGGCGACAGAGTTGTGAGGCGGTCCTTTCCACCCTTGCCTCTGACATACACTTGGGATTTCGCAAAATCGAGGTCCATGACTCTCAGGCGCAAGCACTCCATAAGGCGCAGACCGCCCCCATACATCACTTTTGCCATCAGAAGATGGGTCCCTTTCATTTGATTTAGAACTTGGCGGACTTCAGCCTTTGTCATCACCGCAGGAGGACGGCGGCGTTTCTTGGCCTTCACGGGGGCGATGTCGTCCCCGATAGGCTTGTCTAAAACATGCTTATACAAGAAGACGAGAGCATTTAGCGCCTGTCGCTGGGTTGAAGCTGCCACTTTGCGATTGGTGGCGAGATGACTTAAATAAGCTTCAATCTCGAGCTTCCCCATATTTTTAGGGTGCTTTTGGTAGCCCTGGAATTTGACAAAGCGTATAATCCAGTCACAGTAAGTTTGTTCTGTCCTATACGAATAGTGATGGTATCTCAGAACCT
>JAAETJ010000554.1 GCA_024228495.1 bacterium
GTGATTTCACTCTCATCGGTCTCATGTGCTGAACGCGGGACATGGAGCAGTTTGCGCAGCTTTGCCAGATTTGATGCTTTGCCACCACTGGCCAGCAGGCCGTAATGGCGGATACGGTGGAAGCCCTTGGGTAATCCCCCCAATGTCAACGCCGGAGTAAAAATGCACCGGCGGGGCGGCGTAAAAGTGCACCACTTGTGGGGTTTGTAAGATTGACATTGTGAGGTTGTGCATGGGGCGTGGGATGGCGTTGCGCGTAAGGAGCCCATATGCTTTCCTTTTGACCGCGCGCAACAGATCGCCCTGGCGCTTCAGGCATTGCTCCTCCAAATGTTTGTTCAGGGCGTCAAAGCTTTCAAAACTGGGAATGGGCACAAGATAGTTGCGGCGGATGTAACCGACCATACCCTCGACATTGCCTTTGTCGTTTCCCTTGGCCGGGCGGCCAAAGCGGGCGTCATAAAGATAATGCGATTGCAGTCTGGTGAATTCCTGCGTCAGGTCCCGTTTGCCGTATTTCCTGATTTTGGCCACGGCGATTGTCGTATTGTCATATAAAATAGACAGCGGAATACCACCGAAAAAGGCAAAGGCCGAAAC
>JAAETJ010000555.1 GCA_024228495.1 bacterium
AGGTGGTGTACCCGTATGTGCTTGTGACCGGGTCTGAATTCCTTTCAATGTTTGATCTGCAAAGCCTTCGAAATCTTCCGGAAATGGACCAGCCTGGAGATAACGATTTGTGTATGGATGATGAGGCGTTCGTCCAGTCACCATATAGGGCCATTCCCCTGAACCCGTTGTGACCAGATCATATTCTGCGCGAATGTGAACCCTAATTACTTTGGTAAAACCTTGGACGGATACTGGGGAACTTGATCACGTATCAGTTGGCCGTCGCCATATCGCCCTGCGTGTTTCTCATGGATGGGGCGTAGCTGAGAACCTGTTCAGTCACAATCACTAAACAGCAAAGCTGCTCCGGGACGAACCGCGTACTCGGCTTCGCCTGCGTGCCGCACCACTTCGTCCTTCGGTGATTGTGCCCGCCCAGAACCATCCGCCTTGTTACGACCCATCGAAACACAAACGACATGGAGACTAACATGATTAACTTCGCTCAATTCCGCATCATCGGCCGCATCGGTAAAATCACCAAACTCGACAAGGTCACCCACATCTCAGTTGCCTCAGACCGCAAGGTCAAGGACGACAAGGGAAACTGGAAAACCGAAGCTGACTGGAACACGGTCACAATCTTCTCAGAGCAAATGCGCAAACGCATGGCCAATGCCAAAGTCGGGAAGAAAGGCAACCAGGTTCTTGTTGAAGGAACGATCCAGACGAACTCTTACGAAAAAGACGGCACCAAGGTCTACAAGACCAACCTCATCGTCCAGAACCTGGAAGTCCTCTCCTTCATCAAAGACAGCGAGTGAAACAGAGCAACGGGTGGCCTCCGGGTCACCCACCCCTCTGATCATCAGCAATCTAAAGAAGGGCAATCCGATGACTTTTCAACAAACTCTCGACCTGGCAGAACTTGAAGCCGATATTGCATTTGAACGTTATCTTGCAGCATTTGAAGCAGATGAGCATCCAGCATTTCTTGACAGCCTGACAACACAAGCTCAACTGGCTCAGGATCGGTATAGTACCCTCGCAGACAAGGAACCGGCTCATTGAGCCGGTTTCAGACTAATCGCCAAGCCGCTCAAATATCTCCGTACTTTTGTCAGTTATGATCTTCACCTGATGCGGCTGACAAGAGAATTGCTTGTCCTATCCTCATACCAAGCGCCCGCCTGGACAGAACTCCAAACGGATCAAATTTGGTTTGCGCTGCCAGCAATAATTCTGGACTGACACTCCTGTGCGTTTCGATGGCTTTTTCGTCCGAACTGTCATATTCGAACTCTGGCACGATACTTCGATCGGACAGGAGTACATTTTCAAAAGCGTCAAATCCATTTTTCAGTAACCCGAGGACCGCGATCTTGGGCGCCAGGCCAGCCGCAATCATTTGATCATAGATTTTGATCTGACCCTCTGCTGGAGGAACAGCGACCAAACGGATTAGTATGGACGATTGTTGATCAGACCCTCCATCACGAGATGACTTCAATTGGCCCTGAAATCGTGGTTGTGCCTTCTTTTCTTTTGTGGCCTCTCTCACCGTCTGACCCCGATGATCCGGTATAGGGGAGGGGATAGCTCTCTTCCCCTTTTTTCTCGGATGCCGGTAACCGATCGGTGCTTTCTTGATGCCCATGTCAGGCATCTCCAAGTGCTTCCAGAATATCTTGTGTAAGGGACTGTGCTTCCTTCATGGCCGTCGCGACGTGGCTGGCACTTATCCGTTTCACGGAATCGGCGACTATTTGGGCATAGGTCAGATGAAGCATTCCACGTTTGCCAAGAGCCGCGAATGCATCTCTGCTATACAGGATTGTTTCACAACGAGGCAGCTCGGCCAGAGCCGCCAAATCCTGTTTCTGCGAAACAGTCAATTTGCCTACAGGCACACGTTGAATAAGCAAGGCCACTGGAATATCCATGTCCATGGTTTGGAGCAGTTCTATCGTGTGTTCAAAGGTTGATAGTGCTGCTGTCATGTCGAGCGTGGTGAGTGCTGATGGAATGATCACCGCATGGGTATTGATCATGCAGGCATTGTTCAGCTCAGATCCCCCGCCCCGTGTATCGATAATAGCATAATCGAAGCTCCTGGAACTCGCATCTTCGAATGCGCCCTCAAACGACCGCAGATCGTCTGCCTCATAAACATGGGCCAGATCCGACCATGTTCCAGCAGCCGTGGCCGCTTCTCTCCAATCTGACAATGGAGCATTTTCATCCGCATCAATCAGCGCCACCCGCTTTCCGTTTGCAACAAGAGTTGAACATATGGCCATGACGGCTGTTGTTTTCCCGGCACCGCCTTTGAAAGAGGCGAATGTAATCTGCTTCACTTGCTCACCCCGTTTGTTTTCACAAAAATCAGAAAGTCGATTTGTCCAGATATCGAAAAGTCGATTTATCTAAACGCCGTAAAATCGAACTGTCGAAAAGTTCAGAAGTTAAAGCGTCCAAAAGTCTGTTTGTCGATATTTTTCCCTATTGGCCAGCATGAAATGCTTAAGCGGCATAAGGAGTATTCGGTAACGTGGTTGGTGACTTGGGGGGTAATGGTGAGTGAGGGTACGTGGCAGGATATATGCAAAGGTAGTACCTTTGCTCACGTACCCCCACCAACGCCAAGCGTTGATTGCCCGAGGGCTGATTGATGATTTTAAACAAGGGGTCACGAGTTTTGACCAAAGCTGCAGCAAAACATAAGCCGCTTGGTGAAAAGGCACGGGCTGACTGGAAGGGCAATGCGCCCAATGGTGGTCAATGGAAGCAGCGATCCGGGCCGGATCAGTCAAAGAAAACAGGTTTTGCCGTTGTCAGTGTAAAACTCCGACCAGCGGAAAAGGAAGAACTTCAACGTGTCTGCAAGTCCCTTGGTGTTTCCCCAAACTGGGCTATGCGTTCAATGGCGCGACAGGCAGTCGGGTTTTTGGAGATCGGAAATGAGACGCTCATTGAGCTTCGATCCATCACCCGGCAGATCAGCGGCATCGCAACGAATATCAACCAGATCGCGAAGGCCGGGAACAGAACGCTCAACCCGGACTACCAGGCATTCATGGAGGATAGAAAAGAGCTTGGGAAAGAGCTTGCGCGTCTTGAAAGTCAGGTTCAGCAAATCCTCAACGTCGGTAAAAGACGAACAGATGGCCTCACCAGGTTGAAGGAGGCAATTGCTGCATCATGAGCCCTCTGGTCCAGAATATTCTCAATCATTCCGGCGCGTTGAAAGAACGTGTCTCTCCGATTGATGTTGTGATGGGTAATTATTGGGGAGAGATCCAGTTAGGCAATCCAATGCGCCTGTCATTGCTTGGATTGATGCTCCGAAATCAGAAGAAGTTTGCAGGTCAGGCAGGTGGAGGGCGAGGTTCGCTTTTGCGCCGTGTACCTTTGGAGATAGTCAGACGATCGCCACAAGCAATGGTGAAGGTGATCAGGAAGGGCGGAACGATAAATGCGCGTGGCATGCGCGATCAGATGTCTTATCTGGAGAAGGGCGGTGATGCGGTCCTGGAGCGATCAGAGCGGTATTTCGGTGCAGAGATGGATGTTGAAGCGCAGGAAGATTTAATTGAAGCATGGGGCCTATCTGGAGAGACAAAGACCAACTCTGATAAAACCACACATTTTGTTGCCAGTTTTCCTCAAGACACTGAGCATGGGGCCGCGTACAGGGCAGGGAGGGCGTGGGCGGATGAGATGTTAGCGTCTGGCCGGTATGGCGATGTCTATGACTATTACACCGCTTTCCATACAGATCGTGCGCATCCTCACATCCATATCGTGGTCAATCGGCGCGGCCTCGAAAACGGAGACTGGTTGAAGGTCTCACGCCGCAGTCAGTTTAACTATGATGAATTTCGTCAGGTTCAGGTCGAAGTAGCCATGCGTGAAGGCATCATTTTGGAAGCCACGCCACGCCTTGCACGCGGTGTTTCCGACCGTCCAATCCCTGATGCGGAAATAAGAAGGGCCGAAAAAGAAGGGCGGGAGGCGAAAGCACCGGAGCATACACCGGTGACGGCCGTGCGGGCGGCGGCCTCGATAGTTTTTTTTGCCGAACACATCGCTGCGGATGCCCGTCTGCTCATGAAGCAACATCCGGATTTGGCGAAAACAATGCAGTTGGTTGCTCAGACCATCAAGGAAGGTCGAGAGGTTAGGGCGGACATCAAATCCAAACCCGTCATCGACATTAAAGAGGCCAGACAACAAAGTGAGTTTATCATGAGCAGACGATCCGAAATCCTCGACGGCATAAAACAGATTGATACGGAACTGGACGATATCCCAGGCGGATCAGCCCGGATTGGGCTTGAGAAAGAGGCTTCACGCATAAAGGCGGATGCAGCTCAATTCATGCCCGATGTGACAGAGCTGCAAGCGCATGCCGATGTGAATTCACAAGGCCTGTATTGCGGTGTCACAGCGGTCGGTCCTGTTGAACTCGAAATCAAGGAACGTGCTGACAGGCAAACAGGAGAACTCGCGGAATCGGTTGGTATAGATCCCGAAAAATTTGTTGGCCGATATGAAGAAAATACACCCGCATCCAAAGGTCTTGCAGAAGAATGGCGCAAAGATGAGTTGTCAGACATTCAGAAAAACCTGGAGTACCGCTCGGATGTTCCGCAGAGCAAAATCGAAGAACTCACTCAAGCCGCATATGATGATCTGCACCGGAACGCTTTGCAGACCTACCGCAAAGCAGAACGGGAATTGGAAGTGCACGCGCATCATCGCAAAGAACTCTATCGAATTGCGCGTCTTGTTCGAGAAGGGCACCAGTTTGAAGATGACTTTAATGATGCTTTCCGAAAGAATATCAAAGACACACTTCACACCAGTGAATTGAGGCAGCTCGAATCCGGTGATTCCCAAGCCTTCCAACACGTAACGAAAAATGCCGATGAACAACGCGCGCTCGCTCGTCGTTATCTGGAAGCCGAGATTGATGAAACCGATGGACCGCGACGTCTTCAACTGGAGACTGCACTCGCCAAACTGGATCGCAATACTGATCTGTCGGTTCAGCAGGCATCCACTCGCAGGAGCCGCGATGACGGTCTTGATCGATGAACAAATTTGTCAAAGACGGCCATATTTTTGGATTTGTGGGATTGTTGACGGGCGCGGCCATTGGTGTGCTTGCTGCCAGCACTTATGCGGTCATCAAGGCAGGCGGCAAGTTCGCAGACGTTGAAGGGTTGGAAATATTCGACTATGCGCCCTGGAAGGTCGGCCGCCTGCATGAGCCGTTTCAAACGGGTTTATATATCATTGGTGCTGCCAGTCTGATTGGTTTGATTGCTTTCATCGCTCTGTCCTATCGACCAAATCTCACCAGCCACGGATCGGCGAGATGGGCCACAAAAGAAGAGTTGAAGAAGGCAAAGATTGCCGCCCGGTTTAAGGATCTGTCGGGTCCAATCTATGCGAAACTGGGATCACCAAGAAGTAGGGGAGAGTTTATCACCTCCCATGATATTCCACATAGCTTTATCTGTGCTCCCACGGGATCAGGTAAAGGTGTCGGCGTCGTTATTCCGACACTGCTCACTTATGGTGGATCGGTTATTTGCCTGGATGTAAAAGGCGAAAACTTCCGGATTACAGCTCGCGCACGCCAGGTAATGGGTGACAAAATCTTTCACTTCTCGCCCCTTGATGAAGACAACCGATCCCATCGATTTAATCCCCTTGATGGTCTGGAGAAGCTCTCCGTTGAACGACGGTTCACGGAGGCTCAGCGGATTGCCGAGAGCTTCATCATTATGAGCGGGGACAATGTTCAGGGGTTTCTTGTGAGTGCAAAACAGATCTTTGCCGCCACTGCTTTGGTTGCGGTGGAGCGAGGCACTCCGACCATGGCGGCGGTCTATGACCTTCTCAGCCAGGGTGGGGAATTCAACGAGATGTTTAAGAAGCTTGCCAGCGAAACCAACGTTGAGGAAGCAAAGTCGATCTATCAACGCATGTCCGGAATCGCAGACAGAACGCTTTCAGCCTATATGTCCGTGCTTTTCGATGGAGGTCTTGGCGTCTGGCGGGATGGGTTGGTTCGTGCGGCAACTGAAGTTTCGGATTTCAGAATCGATGATTTGCGACGGAACCCTGCGAGCATCTACATCATTGTCGCTCCGAATGATCTGGCTGTTCTGGCACCAGTCATCCGATTGCTGTTTCAGCAAACAGTATCAATTTTGCAGAGCGCCGAGCCTGCTGTCGATGAACCTTTTCCTGTGCTTTTTCTACTCGATGAGTTCCCCCAACTTGGTAAGATGACAGCGCTCAGCAACGCGTTTTCCACAATTCGAAGTTATGGTGGCCGGATGATGATTGTGGCTCAATCGCTTTCAAATCTGAGAGGCACTTACGGTCCAGACGGAGCCCAGAACTTCCTCGCAAACTGTCGGCTGCAGCTCTTCATGGCACCGGCAGACAGCGATACGCCGGACTATGTATCAAAAGCGATTGGTGATTCCACCAGGAAGGCCAGATCTAAATCATGGACCATGGGTCAACTTGGCAAGAGCAACATCCAGGAGCGGGAGGAAGGCGCACGGCTGTTGCGGCCTGAGGACCTTCGAAACCTTTCCGTCGATGACGTGGTCCTGCTCATTCAGAACTCTAATCCAGTGCTGGCGCAGAAAGTCATTTACTACGAGGATCGATATCTGAAGCCGTTGTATGAAGATCAGGAGGGTGTATATCCTGAGCCACAACAGCTAGTTATCCGAGCCCCAGCCCAAACGATACCCACGGAAAGCCCAGCTAAACTAGACATATCTGACGACGAGCTACATCAAGACGATGAGGTATCAAAAGAGAATTTTGAAAGGATAAAAGGGGCTCAGACAGAGATGCTCAGCAGAATACGCTCCGTAAAGGAAGCTATCGCCGCTGGAGAGATTAGCTAGAGAAAGCTGATTGGACTTGATGTGGTGGACGGCCTCCTGCTGGGCTTTGGATTCCTGTGATAGTTTGGAGAAACTTAGTATTTTCCATCTAACATTATGGAATCTGACGGTATGGAGAATGATAGGAATGTTATACGCTGTAATCGCTTGGATAATTGGCTTTATCATAGCAAATGCTGGGTCTTCTTACTATGGGATAATTTATATGGCAATTTATATGTATTATGGTGTCCCCACGATAATCATTTTATTTTTTGCAAATTTTCAACAATTGGTTTCCATCACCATCACCATCACCATCACCATCACCATCAACAAAACCCACCCTATCCGTTGTCGCAAATGTGATGTCATGGACTTGCCTGATTGTCACTATGTCCGCATTGCTGCCGTTGGACAACCGCCACACAAATTCAATTCGTCAATTTTTTCCTTGGTTGTTTGCGTGTATTTTTTGCACGGTGTTTGGTCTGATCCAAAAACGGACGTTTTTCGATCATTCAATGGGCAAAGAGAATTTTGAGTTCTCCGGTAAATCATTTGACAATTAGGTCGTCTCATCAATCTCAATAGATAGCCCATAATTTATTTATCCCGCACTCGCTTCAAATTCCCAAAATTGACCATGCCTCCGAAACTTTGCATTATCGGAGTAACTCTATATAGGTGTTTTGATGACCCGTGTTCTTATTCTGCTTCTTTTGTTTGTTACCCCTGCAATGGCACAGACATTTTCAGCATCTGAAATACGCCAGGTTCAACAGGCACTTTCAGATGCAGATTATGAGCCTGGTGGCGTTGATGGTAAATTTAGCGGGAAGACTGCTACGGCCATCCGTCAATATCAATCTGACTGGGAACTGCCAGAGACGGGCAAGATAAGTGCAGACTTGATTGCAAGGTTGGCACGGGAACACGAGGCTACCAGACCCAGCAAGATAAAAGCTGAAAATCAGGACTGTGTGGTGGATAACCCACACCCAATGGCACGTGAGACCATTACCTTTGATGGTGATTGTTCGAGTGGAAAATTGAATGGCCAGGGCAAGATTGTTTGGCGATACATGCACAAGGGCCAGTGGCAGGAAAGTATTGAGGAAAGTGAATATCTTGATGGCAAATCGCACGGCAAGGGGGTTTATACCTGGGCCAGTGGCGACCGCTACGAGGGTGACTGGCGTGATGACAAACAGCACGGCAAGGGGGTTTATACCTGGGCCAATGGTAACCACTACGAGGGTGACTGGCGTGATGACAAAATGCATGGCAAGGGGGTTTATACCTGGGCCAATGGCGACCGCTACGAGGGTGATTGGCGTGATGACAAACCGCACGGCAAGGGGGTTCATACGAAGACCAATGGTCAGCGATATTCCGGAACATGGTGCAAGGGATGCTGGACAAACGGTAAACGTTGAGCGTGGATAGCTACTACCAAAAAAGCCTGCGGGTTTAAATAAGCATCACCGCCAAAGCCCATTCAAACAAAATTTGGGCCTAAAACAATCTTTTGACCCTCAACATTCCTAATCCATAAAGTAGTAACATAACCTTTTTTATGTTACTACTTATGTGTTATCATATTTGGACATGAGATCGAACAAGGATGACGAAGTGCCAGCCCTGATAGAATTCAAAAAAAGTGACCTTCAGGCGCATGACGCTTTTGAAGTACTCTCTAATGTCCGCAGTGAAAATGTCTGGTTGGCGAATTTTTCTAGCCAGAACACCCGAGATGCTTATCAACACTCCGTTGCATCGTTCATTGCCACTATTGGTGTGCAATCTGCCGATGACCTGTATCAGGTCAAACAAGCTCATGTGCTGGCCTGGCGTGCTTCAATGGAAAACGCTGGATTATCCCAGGCAACAATTGCCACGCGCCTGTCAGCGCTGTCGTCGCTGTATAAACACCTGACCGACGAACAATTGACGCCAACCAATCCGGTTGCCGGTGTGCGTCGGCCAAAAACTGGGAATGCCGGCATGGGAGCGGGAAAGTCCCCTACCCTTTCAAAGCGCCAAGTGCGCCTGTTGCTCGATACGCCGGATATCAAAACACTCCAGGGGTTGCGCGATCGTGCTTTGCTTCATGTGTATTTTTTTGTTGGCGCCCGAGCCACCGAGCCTACAACTTTGAAGATCAAGGATTTTGGCTATGATGCGGAGTTCCCTATTCTCAATTTGACCATCAAGGGCAAGAAAACCAATACCATTGCGATTAATCTGGAATGCACCAAGGCAATCCGTGAATATCTTGAAGTGGCCGAACATTCACACAATCCGGATGCCTACATATTCCAACCCATTATCAATGGAAAACCAGACACCCCCCTATCGCGTGTCCAGGTCTATCGGTTGTTTGATCGGTATGCCCGTAAAGCCGGTTTAGGTGTAGAAGTGTTTCCGCATATGGCCAGGGCAACGATGATTACAACTGCGTTTGAGGCCGGTTGTATTGGCGAAGACATCCAGCGCACTGTTGGGCATTCTTCAATCACCACGACCGAGGGATATAATCATACGGCCAGGAAGCATCGTGATAGTGCGAGTTTGAAAGTGGGTTATTAGTCCTACTGAGTCAGAATACCGCATTCAATAATGCTGACTTTTGATTAATAGGGTTTCTATCTTTAATGGAAGGATAGGACAATGGTTTGTTTAGCAGAAGGCAGTGGCGTGGATGGAGCATTTGAAGACTATATAGGCGCC
>JAAETJ010000556.1 GCA_024228495.1 bacterium
CGGCGGTTCGTGCACTCCGCAGGAGTGACCGAATTGACGACGGAAAACGTAGCCCGTATCTTCATGTGCCATATACCTCCTTAAGGGTTCCGCAGCAGAATACCGAGCGATAAGCGGGCGCGAAGCGTCCGCTTATCGCCCACAACAGCGGCCGGCCGTATGGCCGGTCCGGCGACCGCAGGGAGCGCACTGCTTGTGCTGGTTATATGGCGCGTGCATACCAAGCTCCTGCCAGCATGAAGCCTAAGAATAGGCACGCCTGAAAGAACGTATAACGTACTTGGCTCATATATGCTCTAACCGCGACGTGATAACCGGCTTGGCGATCACCTGCCGCCTTCTGAACTTGCCGTGCAATGAGCCACTTCACCCAGAATGGAAATGGCCTTGAAAACTCTTCGAGCACCTTGGCTATATCGATTTCTGTTTCAAGCTGAATTTCGCGTTGCTTTGCGAACTCTTCGATTTGATCTTCATCTTCACCATGTTTCTCGAATATTGGTGCTAGCAACGCCTGAAGTCTTGTAAGTGAATGTACTTGAATCTCACACCGGAGTGCTTTGTACTTGGCTATGAAACCAAAAATAGCTGACAACACCAAAAAGCCTAAACAAACCTTATAGCCGGTTGAGCTCAAGTGAGGCAGAACTGACTGTATTTGGGTAATTAGAAGAGCCCCCGAAGCGCCGGTCCCCGCAAGCAACCAGAGGGAAAAGCGGTCAACTGCTGCCGTGGTTTCGCAAGTGCTCAGGTAAATGGCCGAAACAAAGCCGTGCTCCGCATTCTCTCGATTGAGTCGATTCCACTCGAGAAGCGGGTCTTGTTCAGCAGGAGTGTTCATTGACTGATGTAAGCCATATAACACCTAAGCATTTATACCCCGTGCGGAGCATGGGATATAAATGTCTGTTGGACTGAGCCGGGACGGCTGGCACAGTCTATATAAAGGGGATTGTATTACGGTGATGCAGTTTTTGCTGCGCCAATGATAGTGTTGAA
>JAAETJ010000557.1 GCA_024228495.1 bacterium
ATACGCTTTCAAAATATCTTTGTGTGTTGCGCCACTAGCAAATAGTTCCAAAACGAACTCGACACTTAGCCGTGTCCCTTTAATGATCGGTTTGCCATTTAATATTTCTGGATCGTTGTGAATGTGAGCAAACATAAATCTCTCCACTTTTCAAATTTCTCCTATTTTACACGAAAAGTAGGCGTTTTTTTCATTTTTACAATCCGTCGTGGCGAGTACGGCCACCACGGGCGAGTTCTTTGCTGCCTTGTTTGGCGGTGATGTCTGACGCGATGCCGTGCCGCTGCATGATGATGTCGAGCATGAAGTTAAGTTCGCTGGCGTCTTGGCGGCCGACAACGGCCATTTCGTCTGCGCGTGCGAGTACGTACGGGTAGTCGCCGATGATGCGGCATTGGCTGATGATGAGGGCGTGTACATTTTCTACGCCGTCGGGGAGGTCGGCTACCCAGCGTGGCACGTCAACACGGGCAATCTGTTTGCCGGACACGCCTGGATTGAGATAGAAAAAGCAAACTTCATTGGCCTCGTCTTGATTGGGAAACCCTTCGTTTGGTTTTGAAATATTGACGAACAGTTTGCTGCGCTGCCCTGGCTGCAAAATTTCGCGGAAAATATCGGTGTCGATGAGTCCCCCGGTTGCAGCTTTGGTGCCTAATGTTTTCCAATCGAAATCGGATCTGTTTTCAGCGGAGAGGGAGCGGAGAAGGGTGGTGACGCCGATAGTACCCGGGCGGTCGATGTAACCGGCGAGTAAGGCACCAGCATCTTTGACTTTGGTCATGCTTTTCCCCCATTTTGTGACGGCCGTATTATCGACATTACCTTGATTCCCAATCGGCCAGTAAAGCAATCGTTGATCCACAATTGAAAGAATGGGTGCAGGTAGATGCCGGTTGGCAAATGTTTTATCAGCTAAGGTGCCAATCTCGCTTAAATCCCGCTCGATACTGACGGTACCGCTGTTGCTGTTGAAGTTGATAATCGCTTCGTCTGTGTCGTCAGGATAAACAATTTCAGGTTCTGAAAAAACCTGTGGTGGTTCGCCACTGCCATGTGGGTAAATGATACCGCCGACGTTGATCAAGTAGTAAAGGTAAGCGGCATGGCGGTCTGGCATGATTTGGGAACCGTCGGTGGCGATGATGGTGGCGGTGGCTGGGGGAGTTTGCGGGTCGATGGCGGCGTTGAGTGGGTGGATGTCGTCAAACGGCCGTGCCGAGCGGTACAGTTTATCATCAGACTTTCTTTTTGCGGTTGAAAGGGCTGTTTGAATGGCTATCCATTCTTCTGCAAATTGGTTGAGTGTCTGCCGATAGTCTGCCACCAACTGATCGCGCCGCGCTTGCTGTCGCACACTACTAAGCGCCATCTTTTCTAAATCATGGGTAAGCTTCTCAAATTCTAGGGTCATGGCAGGGAGATGATAGCACGGATGTGCGGATTACGCGAAAAGATATGATAGTGTAGGAGTGTCGGAGTGATGGAGTGAAAGATCACTATTGCACTATTTCACTATCACACTATCGCACTCCATCATAAAAGGTGGGTGAGACGAATGGTGCCAGCGCATACGCCACGGCGAGGGCGAACGCATCCTCACGCACGGCGAGGCCGTTGGTAAGTGCGCCGGAGGCCCCCCCTTTTTGGCGGATGTTATGGTCGTTGAGGATGTCGTCCATGACGGGGCCGAGTTCTTCGCCGGCGAGGACGCGGTTGGCGATGGATTGTGGGAGTGGGAGGCGACCTGCACCACCAATGCCCTGGCTCCCGTTTCTGTCCACAATTACGACCCAGCCATGCAAAATCAAGCCGCTGCCGTGCGGATGAACACCCCCTTCAAGCCCAAATCCCAAATCTGCATCAATTGCTTTTCGGGCAGCAATGGCGCGA
>JAAETJ010000558.1 GCA_024228495.1 bacterium
ACTCGTCGATTTGCTCGTATTCCATGCTGCATGCCGGGCATAATGACATTGTGTGGTAGCAGACCAGGCACCTGATAGCGTCGCAATCGTCACAGAGAATTTCGAGACTGCCTGGGGGTAGAATCGTCAGGCAGTGCATACAATAAATGTCTTCTTTGCATTTTGATAGGAGATTGTCGTAGTCTTCCTGGGTGTGATTGCATCCCAACGATGCCATGAGAATGGCGGAGATTGGTGCAAATTCCGACTGATTTTGTTGATGCCAGTCGTCGTGTTCGTATGCTTCGGCTTGGGCGTATAGATCGTCTCGGTCTCCGTTCTGGCTAAAACAGTAATCATTTTGAACAATAGCATTTACTGCTGGCGGCAAGGGCCTCGCGGCTGTAATGGGTGCCGGTGGCATGGTTCTTGTCGTCGTTGTATTTTGAGGATTGAGTGGATTAAGATTTGGATTTTGATATCCCGTGTTTGGTCTGTTGTTGTTTTGATTCTGTGTGTCTCTGGGGTACCAGTTGCCCCCTCCTTGTCCGTAACCGGTGTTTCTCGGCTGATAGTTTGTGTTATTGAAGGGGCGATTGAAATTCCCTCCGGGACAATTGAAATTCGCTTCGTTTCCCGCGTTTCTGCAAAAAATTGTACGTGTCCCGGCTTATTGCATAAATAGCAAATTGGCCTCCCGTCAAAAGTTCTCGTCCTTCGCTGCTGGTTGTAATTTCTGAAGACTTGCGAGTTGTTATTATTGTTGGGCGTGTTATTGCTCGTCCGTCTGATTTCTTTCTGGATTTCTTGAATCTGCTCCGTTATTTGCTGAAGTTGTTTTTGAAATTCGTCATTCGGTCTGTTTTTAGGTTTCTCGTCCCGGTTTTGCGCGGCCGCGGGTACACCTGCTAGGTTCGTGGCCCCTATTAGTGATGCGTAAGAGGGCATTGTGGCTGCCAATAACGCTGATGTACTGAGAAGCGACGAAGTGTCTTGCATTTCGAAACGACGAGCCGCTGCGACCGCTGTGTTCAAATCGCATGGATTACTGCATAGAACTGCCGGTTTGAGTGTGGGCGTCAAATTGTTAATGAAAGCGTCAAGGAGCATCCGTCCGCGATCCGCTGCAGGAATTGTCGGGTAAGCTTGCTCGTACACGTCTTGTAGTCTGTCTGCGAAGGCTTCCGATGACTCCCCTAAAGCTTGTTTACATTGATGAAATTGTGTCGCTTTCAAGCGTAGCGCCTC
>JAAETJ010000559.1 GCA_024228495.1 bacterium
CCCATGAGCCGGTGCGTCAATTATTGCCATGGATGGCATGTATTAGAGCAATGCAGGAGCAATTGCCGGGGGTGCTCAGCTTCCCCTACCAACTGAGATTCCTATTCGCCAGTCGCCCCGAACTGATGGGCAAGGTTCTGGGCATCGTATACCGTGCTATTGCAACCTACCTTATCAAAAAGGCAGGACAGACTCAGAAAACGGCAAAAACCGGTGCAGTCACTCTCATCCAACGGTTTGGCAGTGCATTAAACCTGAATGTACACTTCCACATGCTGTTCCTTGATGGAGTTTATGCAAAAAATAAATATGGAAAAGAAATATTTCAACGAACAAATGCGCCGACTCAGGAAGAGCTTGCCAAACTTGTACACACGATCAGCCACCGCGTAGCCCGCTATCTAGAACGTCAGGGCATTCTCGAGCGCGACGATGAAAACAGCTACCTGCAACTGGATGGCATGGATGAAGACCCTATGCAGCAGCTCATTGGATGCTCGGTCAGCTATCGGATTGCGGTGGGGCCGCAACAGGG
>JAAETJ010000560.1 GCA_024228495.1 bacterium
ACGAAAAAGATCGTCTGGTCAGCACAGACCGAAGCACCGGCCGTAATGGATTGTTCATTAGACGCGCTGGAGAGCCTTGAATGTCAGCCGGTTGAAGGGAAACCCAAGGTAGCCTTGTGGAATGAATATGTGGATCGTTATCACTATTTGAGCTACAAGCACCCGATAGGTGCGGCCATAAAATATTTCATTGTTGCCCAGCGAGCTGATCAACCCGTCATTCTGGGGTGCTTGCTATTTTCCGGTTCTGTTTGGCATTTATCCGATCGTGACCAGTGGATTGAGTGGAGCAAAGAGGATCGTGAAAAGCGCTTGAATTTGGTGATTAACAACACGAGGTTTCTGATATTTCCCTGGATAAAGGTGCCCAATTTGGCGAGTAAAGCGCTGTCTATGGTTAGCCAACGTCTTCAGAACGACTGGCAAATCACCCATGGCTATCGTCCCGTACTGATTGAAACCTTCGTCGACCCCCGTCGCTATTCCGGTGCCTGTTATCAAGCAGCCAACTGGCAACACATTGGGATGACGACCGGCAAAGTATGGAACGAGGCGTCGATCGATGAAAAAGGGAGTAAGAAACTCATTTTTGTTCATCCCCTGCAAAAAAACTTCAAAGCCATCCTGAGCCCTCAAAAACCGGCCAATGCCCCCATCAAAGC
>JAAETJ010000561.1 GCA_024228495.1 bacterium
CCACGGCGCAACTGCCTGAAGCGGCTGACATCATCGCCCATTTCGGCTTATGGGGCAATGGGCCTGTCGCCAGAGTGTATGCGTACAAGAGGTAAAAAAGCCCCGGTCTGTAAAAGGCCGGGGCTTTTTGTTTACTATTCTTGAGGCAAAAGAGAAGGAGCAGGACGCTTATCGAGCCGGGCCGTGCAAGCCTCAGTCAAATAATCAAGAATATTACGGTTCTGCCGTTTGAGCGTAGCGGCAACCGTTAACATACGTTCTGCAAATAGTGAACCTGCCTCCGATTGAGAACCAAAACTGGTTTTGCGCCAAATAACCCCACTGCGGATTTCTCGCTCGGCTTCATTATTGGTCGGCTCAATACCCTCCACCTTAATGAAGGTCCACAAAGCCGGCTCAAACTTGAGAATGTGAGCGCAGCTACCGGCCATCTTTTCATGCCCACAAGCCGCCCCTTCTTTTAACAGATCAACAATTTCCGGTCGGATCATTTTCATTTTTTCTTGAAATTCAGCCCGGCTGATCTCACCGTCTTTCAATTTGTACCACCAGGCAAACATCAATTCCGTTTTGCTTAGTAAACCTTCCCCAATTCGGGCCGATGACCCTCCGTAATCAACAAAAGCTTGAAAATTTCGGATTAGATGGGCCCAACATAGTTGGCGTAGCTGCACCGGCAACCAATTGTAGGCCGAATATCGGTCTGAATTGACCACTCCTTTGAATTGTTCCCCCAATAGTTCTTTGGCTACCTTGCTCCCTCGACTGAGCCGGATCACAAAGACCACCACCCATTGGGTCGCCATCACCCATAACCAGCCTTTATCCGGCCCTTGTTTCCAACTCGTCTCATCTATATTGGCCTGCTTTTGCTCTTTCACATACTCTTTGGCTTCTTCTATCGGTTCTGCTAGGGCTGAAGACGTATCTTTTTCCAGGTTCTTCACTGTTCCCAAGGATAACTTGACTTTGAAAAAGTCGTCCATCATCTGTTCTACCTGCCGCCGGCTCATTCGATAGACCCCACTGGCCATACTTACGATACTTTGCAAGCGCGGCCCAAAAGCGCGACTTGGCACTCCTGGCGGCAATTCAGCCCGTGTTTTGCCCCCACACTCTTCACAGCACAAGGTATGAAGCTGGTATTCTGTCACTGTCGGTTTTATCGGTGGTATTTCCGTCACCTGATGTCGATGCGGATGGGCATCCTCTCCCTCTAATCCCGCTTCACAATGCCGGCACCTGTCCGGCTTGACCGGAACCACTTCATCCACTTCCTCTACTGGCTTCAACTCTCGTTTATGCCCAAGATGTCCTGGCTGCCCGCCCTGTTTGCGTTTATTTGACTTGCTTTTCTTTTCGTTCTTCTGTTCCTTTTGTTCTGGTGGATCACTCGAAGGTGGTCGAGAGGAATTTTGTGAATTTTGCCCCAGCCGCTCCTGAGCATCCTGTAATTCCGCAGCCTGTCTGGCAATATAATCCTGCACTGTCGATGGGGTTTTCTCCCAATCTTCGATTGTGATTTCGACTGGTCGTTCGATTACCATAGTTCTGAAGTTTATAAACTTTTTTATTTATGTCAAGTTGACCAAGTTGCTTTTTTTACCCCGTGAACGCTTACTATGTGTTGAACGACGTGACCGTTGAGGCCCTGATTGGGCCCAAATCGCAGGGCGAAAGGGAGTTCGCCGCCCTTCATTTTGATAAAATTGGTCCGACAGACTTGGTGTTACTAGACCGGGGTTATCC
>JAAETJ010000562.1 GCA_024228495.1 bacterium
CCAAAGACAAAGGTGTCAGAACCACGACCGCCAAACAATATGTCGTCCTCGCTGCCGCCGGTGATTGTATCGCCGCCACCTCCCCCGAAGATCAGGTCTGATCCCTCATTGCCGTTCAGGATATCCTCGCCGCGACCACCAAAAATCAGATCATCTCCTGTGCCACCGTCAATCTGGTCAGCGAGCATGCCGCCGATCAAAATATCATCACCGCCTGCGCCATAGATCTTGTTGTTTTCAAACCAGTCACCAAAGATCAGATCAGAACCATCTGATCCGGTCTCCCAGTCTTCATACGGATTATCAGGTTTCTCAACGCTTACACCTACAAAGGCATCGCTGGTCGCGGTGCCATCTGATAGGGTATAGAAGAAACTGTCATTACCAATGAAACCGGTATCGGGGGCAAAAACTACGTTACCATCCCCATCCAGTGATACTGATGCATTGCCATCGGTGTGTACGGACACGATGCTCAGCGCATCACCTTCCACATCACTGTCATTAGCCAGTAGATCACTGGCCAGAATCGTCACGCTGGAGTTTTCATCCACCACAAAACCGAAATCATCCTGGGCAATCGGAGCATCATTCACCGGTGAGATAGTCAGTGTGAATTCATCAACCGCTTGAGAATTTCCATCACTTGCGCTCAGTTGCAATTCGATTGAGCCATTATAGTCCTGTGGTGGTATTCCCGAAAACGTGGTGCCATCAAAAGAAAGCCAGGCGGGCAATGATGAACCATCATTCAAAGAGGCTGCAACAGTCAAAACATCGCCATCGACATCAACAAAAATATCATCAGGCAATGTGTAGGAAAACAACTGATCTTCATCACTGGTTTGATCCAGTAATGGATTGGCCAATATTACCGGATCATCAACACCGGTGACATCCAGATCAAATGTCTGGCTTGTCTCAAGTTCACCATCAGGAGCGGTCACCACAATGCTTAATGCGCCGCTGCCCGCAGTATTGAAATTCGGAGGCGGTGTACCCGAGAATGTGCTGCCATCAAAGG
>JAAETJ010000563.1 GCA_024228495.1 bacterium
ACTTTGATGGATCGATGCCCACCGATGCGTGTGAAATCCCTTTCCTGGAAAAACCTCAAGAGCTTGGCTTGCAATTCCAGCTTCAGGTTGGATATCTCATCCAGAAACACACTACCGCTGTTGGCGAATTCAAACTTGCCGATATTGCGGTTGTATGCACCGGTAAATGCGCCCTTTTCGTGACCGAAGAGTTCACTTTCAATCAGGTCCGGGGGGATCGCCGCACAGTTGATTGCAACAAACGGCTTTGAAGCACGCGGGCTTTGGTTGTGAATGGCGCGGGCCGCCAGTTCCTTGCCGGTTCCACTTTCACCGGTGATCAAAACATTACTGGAAGTGCCCGCCACCTTATTAATCAAGGAGAAAACCGCCTTCATAGGCCGCGATTCACCGATAATTCTGGTTTCATCGAACCTGAGCGCCACCTCGGAGCGCAGATAGCGCACTTCTTGTTCAAGAGATCTTTTTTGTAAAGCCCTTTCGATGGCGGTGAGTATGGCATCGGCGTCATAAGGTTTGGTAATGTAATCATAGGCACCCGACGTGATGGCAGCAGTCGCCTCACGGGCCCGATCGGTGGCCGATACCATGATGACATCAATTTGTTTATCATATGCCTTGATTCGTTTGAGTGTTTCAATCCCGTCCATGCCCGGCATAATCAAATCGAGAAGCACCAGATCAAAGGCTTCCCGGTTCAATTTGTCCAGTGCGATCTGGCCGTCGGCCACACAGGCAACATCATAATCATCTTCGAGAATTGCTTCCAGCGCCTCTCGCGTGCCTTCATCATCGTCTACAATGAGGATGCGGGAATGGTTTGCCGTTTGATTTGCCACGTACTGACCCCCTTCTCAGAATGAAATCCAGCGTGCTTCACCTCTTCTTATCACAGTTCGCCTTATTTTTGCACAAATTTATGTGCACCAACCAGAAAAATGTGCAAGTGCGGTATAGACTTATATTAATAGGATTTCGTAATACATTTTATGCAAGTGCATATCGGAATGTGCTCACCTGTCTGGTCTGCGTGAAACGCTCAATAGG
>JAAETJ010000564.1 GCA_024228495.1 bacterium
CAATCAACTAACGCGTCGGCCAGATTGTTTATCAATAGAAAGTAAGCATCCGGCCCTGCTGACAGACCGACCCCCAACGGGTCGAGATTACCGCTGCGCGCCTTTGTACCTTCCAGCAGGACACGCACCAGCTTGGGTTCGAATTGGGGCTCACTGAAAACACAACGCGCATTCAGCGCTTTTATTTTGGAGCGCAACTGATGGACACGGCGAGCGCCCGGCATACGCTCAGGACTCTGGGCTACCGACCCGGCAGAATTGAGCTGATAGTGGTGTTCGAAATAGGCGTAAGCATCATGAAAAACCAAGTACGGTATATCTCTTACAGCCGATAGCCGTTGACCGATTTCAATTTCCATTGCGCTGATACGCGCCAGTACCGATTCGCCGTTTCGCCGATAGCTATCGGCATTTCCCGGATCAATGCTGCTCAGCTCTGCCATTACAAGCGTCACAATACGGCTTGCGTTAAATGGCGAGAGCCATATATGGGGATTGGCATCTTGCAGGCTGTCCGGTTTACGTTGATCATCCAGAAGGGAGGTCTCATGATCTCCATGCACATTGTCAATTTCATCA
>JAAETJ010000565.1 GCA_024228495.1 bacterium
CCTTTGATGCAATCGCCATCGGTTCAAGCCAGCTCACGTTGACACCGAACACGTTTGGTTCAGGTGTTTTCTTCACTGATCCACTCGGTCAGACGCTCTTAGAAACCAGTGTTGACGGTCGCATCGACGTGACGCAACAAGCTGTAGGCGAGCCAGGCACACTGGCGCTTGGTTTGTTTGCGTTACTGGTCGCATGGACTACCAACATTCGCCGCCGACACTACTTGCAACCCCACTGAGCGCTGTTTAGGAGGCTGTCCGAGAATAGAGCACCTACTGCGGAAAAGCCCTTTTGGTCAGATTTCCCGATCATTTTCGTTAAATAGTCACGACTATTCGCCTCAAATGATCAAAAAATCTGACTCAAAACGGCTTTCCCTCGCTACGGCTCCTATTCTCGGACAGCCTCCTAGGTCATCTCCTTCGGGAATTGGCACGTAGCTCAACCAATCCAGCTTGCCATCTGGTGCAGATATGTAGCCATCCAGGCTTGTTGCGATGTAGACGATGTTGCTCATTCAAATCAGAAGTTCTTCGCTTGGCTTTCGGCGGCGAGTTGCACACCCAAACCAATCAGCACGCTTCCACAGACTTTGTTGAGCCACGTCTGAACAGTTGGGCGGGCTTGAAGCCATCCCGAAAAAGCTCCTGCCACGTAACCTATTGGTACTTTCACCACGAATAAACATGAATATATTGCGTGTCCTGTCAGAAGACGGCCGTGTAAGCAATATCTTGCAAGCGATAGTAGATCACATGGCGATTGATTTGGAGAGAGCGGTAGTCTCTCCGAACATACTCACGAGATTTACCTAGCATGGGGTTGTCAATGAGCTTGTTTATGCCGTCGATTAGCACATCATAATAACGATCGGCTTGGTTTTCGCTCCATTTCTCGAAGCTATAAAGCCAGATATCTTCAAGGTCGGTTTCAGCTTCCGGTGACCCCAACCACCAATGCTCAAGACCGTAAAACCAAATCCGCTCTAGGTTGGCCTTGGCTTCTTCTCTGAGCCTATAATTTTCCATCTTGACGGGCTTTCTCTTTGAAGCCTTCTAGCATTTCCTCCGGCGTTTTATCGACAAATCCGCTTTGTTCCGCGCGGATCAATTTGGCACGGATGTACTCAATTTCAGCCGTGCGCATTTCCTTCTCACGCAACGCTTCACGAATAAGTTCGCTATCCGTGGCGTACTGGCCTGTCGCCATTTGCGCCTGTATCCAACTCTCTTGTTGGTCGGTCACGGTAATGCTTTTTTTCACCATTGGCATAAAGAAGTCCTCCAAAAGTAAGAACTTATACTACTTTATCCGTAAATATTCGGCCAACCCACCCCCAATAGAATCAGCAGGTTAGCTGCTTCTTGAACTGACGGCACAGCGGATAAAGCCATATATCCTTGATTGGCACACTCTGTTTGCCCGCCGGTCCAAGTTTCCCGCGCCCCTTGGTCTTCCCGACATAGGTCCAGTTTGCCGCTTTGTAGCATGTACCTGTGAAGCGCGCTGTATCTACAAAAGTCTCCAATAAAACAGGGCGAATGCCATATCGGCCCTCC
>JAAETJ010000566.1 GCA_024228495.1 bacterium
AAGGGATTTTTACCACCGGTATCCTGTCTATTGTCGACAACCAAGAAATAGCACTGTTTTATACCGGTCGAAAACATGCCGGTGAAAATCTGGCAGATTTGCTGCAACAAAGGCAATCGGATCGCAGCCCTCCCATCCAGATGTGTGACGCGCTTTCGCGAAATACGTCTGAAGCGTTCAAGAGGATACTGGCAAACTGCCTTGCCCATGGCCGGCGCAAGTTTGTTGAGGTGGCGCTCAACTTCCCGGAACAGTGCCGTTATGTGATCGAAACCCTGGCAAAGGTATATAACCACGATGAGATTGCCAAAGAACAAAACATGACCGCCGATCAACGGTTGCATTTTCATCAACGCAAAAGCGGTCCTTTAATGGAGGATCTTAAAACTTGGCTTAATGACCAACTGGATCAAAAAAAGGTGGAACCCAACTCCGGCTTAGGTCAGGCCATTTCCTATATGCTCAACCACTGGAAGCCGCTGACTCTCTTTTTGCGGGTACCAAAGGCGCCCCTTGACAACAATATCTGCGAAAGGGCTCTGAAAAAAGCCATCCTGCAACGGAAAAATGCACTGTTTTATAAAACTGAAAATGGTGCGCGTGTTGGAGATCTGCTTATGAGCCTGATCTATACC
>JAAETJ010000567.1 GCA_024228495.1 bacterium
AATGCAAAGGCGTCCGCACCACTCGCTTCAGCCATCACTTTCGTAATCGCAGCAGTCAGCGTCGTCTTGCCGTGGTCAACATGGCCAATCGTGCCAATATTGGCATGTGGCTTTGTGCGTTCAAACTTTTCCTTGGACATAGCAAATCTCCATTGCCCGTTTCATTCAATTTCAATCAATCAATCCAACCATCAAACCCTATCGAGCCAGCGATGATTAGGCATATTTCTCTTTAACTTCTTCAGCAATTGCCTGCGGCACCTGAGCGTAATGCCCAAACTGCATCGTGAACTGCGCACGCCCTTGTGACATGGAACGAAGATTGTCCACATAACCAAACATATTGGCCAGAGGCACCAGTGCATTGACAACCGTTGCAACACCGCGTTGCTCCTGCCCTTGCACCTGGCCACGCCGTGAGTTCAGATCGCCCATGATATTGCCGATATAATCCTCAGGACTAACCACTTCGACCGTCATGATTGGCTCTAGAAGTTTGGGGGCCGCTTTTTTGGCACCCTCACGGAAGCCATTCCAGCCAGCCGTTTCAAATGCCATGACCGAACTATCAACTTCATGATAGGCACCATCAAGCAATGTCACTTTGATATCCAGCATTGGGAAGCCAGCCAAAACACCCGTATCGATAACCCTTTTAAGGCCCTTTTCAACACCAGGAATATATTCCTTGGGCACTGAACCACCAACAACCTTGCTATCAAATTCGAATCCAGACCCCTGCTCGCCAGGCTCAATCCGAAGTTTAATACGAGCAAACTGACCAGAACCGCCGGTCTGCTTCTTATGCGTATAGTCGATCTCGGCTTCTTTGGTGATGGTCTCGCGGTAAGCAACCTGCGGTGCACCGACATTTGCCTCAACATCAAATTCACGGCGCATGCGGTCGATAATGATATCGAGATGCAACTCACCCATGCCCTTGATGATGGTTTGACCACTTTCTTCGTCCGTCATCACACGGAATGATGGATCTTCACGAGAAAGCTTCACCAGCGCCATTCCCATTTTTTCCTGGTCGGCTTTGGTTTTTGGCTCAATAGCTTTTTCGATAACCGGATCCGGGAATTCCATGCGCTCCAGAATAACAGGATGCACAGGATCACAAAGAGTTTCACCAGTGGTCACGTCTTTCAGCGATGCAATCGCTACAATATCACCAGCATAGGCATCTTTTATATCTTCTCGCTCATTGGAATGCATAAGCAACATGCGCCCAACCCGCTCTTTACGATCCTTGATGGAGTTCAAAAGGGTTTGGCCGGTTTTTACGACACCTGAATAAATACGGCAGAAGGTCAAAGTACCAACGAATTTGTCATCCATCACCTTGAAAGCCAGCATAGACAAAGGCTCATCATCAGAACTTTTGCGCTCGACCTCTTCGTTTGTACGGATATCCGTACCCTTAATCGCAGCCACATCCAGCGGCGACGGCATATAATAAATCACAGCGTCGAGCAAAGGCTGTACGCCCTTGTTCTTAAAGGCCGAACCACAAAGAACAGGGACAAAAGTTGCAGAGCAAGTCCCCTTACGGATCAATGAACGCAGCGTATCAATGTCAGGCTCGTTACCTTCCAGATAGGCCTCCATAACATCATCATCAAGCTCAACAGCAGCCTCTAGCAGCTGCTCGCGATATTCAGCGGCCTTGTCAGCAAGCTCAGCAGGAATATCTTCCTCATGAAATTTCGCACCCAGAGTTTCTTCATCCCAGACGATCGCTTTCATGGCGACGAGATCAACAACCCCAGCAAAATCATTTTCCGCGCCAATCGGCAATTGCAATACCAAAGCATTGCCACCAAGGCGATCCCTGACCATTTGCACAGAATTATAAAAATCAGCGCCGATCTTATCCATCTTGTTGACGAAGATCATGCGTGGCACTTCATATTTGTCTGCCTGACGCCATACCGTTTCCGTTTGCGGCTCAACACCAGCGTTGGCATCCAGCAAGGCAACCGCGCCATCAAGCACGCGCAAGGAGCGCTCAACTTCAATAGTGAAATCAACATGGCCTGGTGTGTCAATAATATTGATACGATGCTCAGGCCCCTGAGGCTTTTCGTCCATATCAACAACGGTCCAAAAAGTCGTCGTTGCAGCAGAAGTAATCGTAATACCACGCTCCTGCTCCTGCTCCATCCAGTCCATGGTAGCAGCGCCATCATGAACCTCGCCAATTTTATGACTTTTACCAGTATAATAGAGTATGCGCTCGGTGCAGGTGGTTTTACCCGCATCGATATGGGCCATAATGCCAATATTGCGATAGTCTTCCAATGGTGTTTTGCGTGCCATGTTCGTGAACCTTGATCTTTCTACCAGCGATAATGCGAAAACGCTTTGTTGGCATCAGCCATCTTATGCGTATCTTCACGTTTTTTTACTGCTGTACCACGATTATTGGACGCATCCAGCAACTCTCCAGAGAGCCGCTCAACCATTGTATTTTCATTACGTTTCCGGGCTGCTCCGATGATCCAGCGAATAGCCAGAGCCTGCTTGCGCTCGGAGCGCACATCAACCGGCACCTGATAAGTCGCACCACCAACACGGCGAGAGCGCACTTCAACAGACGGCATGACATTTTCAAGAGCCGTATGAAAAATTGCAACCGGATCTGACTTGGCTTTTGCTTCCATCTGATCAAGAGCGCCATAGACGATCTTTTCAGCCGCTGATTTCTTGCCGTCCAGCATGATGGAATTCATAAATTTGGTCAGCACGACATCGCCGAATTTGGGATCCGGGATAATATCGCGTTTTTGAGCTCTGTGCCTGCGTGACATTCGATTTCTTCTTCCTGACTGTTAGCCAAAATCTCATTTGGCCAGATCCTGATTTCTTTAGGAACAACAAAAAGGCCTGCCATTTTCTATGAACAGCAAGCCGGCATTGACTTATTTGGGGCGCTTGGCGCCATATTTTGAACGACGCTGACGGCGATCACTGACACCTTGGGTATCAAGCACACCACGAACAATATGATAGCGAACGCCGGGAAGATCCTTGACGCGACCGCCACGAATAAGAACAACACTATGTTCTTGCAGATTATGACCTTCACCTGGAATATAGCTCGTCACCTCAAAGCCGTTTGTCAACCGCACACGAGCAACCTTCCGCAAAGCCGAATTGGGCTTTTTCGGTGTGGTTGTATAAACCCTTGTACAAACGCCTCTCTTTTGTGGACACGCTTCCATTGCGGGAACCTTGTTGCGCTTGACAGGCCGTTTTCTGGGCTTGCGGATCAATTGCTGTATTGTGGGCATGTGCCTTGCATCCAACCTTCGAATTTGTTTCGTTATTTTTGCCAACAGACAGCAAACAAGGCCGCAGAACGCCCTTGAACGTTCCGTGCCTTCACAATCGGGGCAAAACAAAAAACACGTCCATTCCCACATTATCTTGTTACAGAGTGGGACCGACCGGTTTTATCTTCTCATTTTTTATCAAGAGCACCGTTTAGATTTTACTCGATCGACATAGGCTGCGGATCATTTATAGAATCTACGACTTGCTCGTAAGTGAGGTGGAAACTACGCGCTGCGCTCCGCTTGGTCAAGACTATTTTACGTCGCAGATGAGTTTTTTCTTGATCGCTTGTTGAAAGCGTCAAAACTTCTCCAGCTAGCGCCCGCTTTGCTCAGCAAATATAGCGGTTTTTGGATCCTGAATTTGCCAATATCCCGTAACTCTCTGCTATAGCTTATTAGTGCGGCGTCAGACATGATATTTCTTGCTATTTCATGGCAATTGATCAATCGTGCCCCCTAAGCTTTAAAATAAATTGAACATCAAAAGATCACTTAAATGCCCCCTCCTCATATCAGAAATCGACGTGACTATACTGGTCCCTTATATCTGAAACAAGGGTTTCGCCCCTTCTTCCTGGGGGCTGCCGTTTGGAGCGCCTTTGCCATGGCAATCTGGGTGAGTTTCCTGCTCTATGGGGACTCGCTGTCTCTGCTTGGTTATTTTTCGGCGCAAGACTGGCATATCCATGAAATGCTGTTCGGATTTTTACCCGCAGCCGTCGCTGGATTTCTACTAACTGCAGTACCCAACTGGACCGGACGATTACCCGTGCGCGGCGCCCCCCTTGCCCTATTGGCAGGGATGTGGCTTGCGGGGCGCCTTGCAATTTTAATCTCCGGCCTCATACCAGAACATATTTTCGGCATTGTTGCTGTGATCGACAGCCTGTTCCTGGTTTCTTTTGCCATGCTACTCGCACGCGAAATAATTGCCGGTAAAAACACCAAAAATCTGCCAGTAGTGGCAATTGTCAGTGCTCTTGCAGCCAGCAATATTACCTTTCATATGGCGGCACTTGAGATAATCCCAATTGTTTCGACCCGCCAGGTTGCCCTTTTGGCCATTTATCTTGTCGTCCTGCTGGTTACCTTGATTGGCGGTCGCGTCGTGCCAAGTTTTACGCGCAACTGGATGGCCCGCAATAATGTCACGCCGCTTCCGGCCCCTCGCGATGGAGTTGATCAGCTCGGCTCGTTGCTTATCCCCTTCGCTGCACTTTTATTGCTTGCGCTACCACAATCAAGGCTCACGGGGCTTTTTTGTGTATTTACGGCACTCCTGCATCTCTACAGGCTGGCAAGATGGCAGGGTTTTGCGACAATCAGCGAACCCTTGGTGGTCATTCTTCATATTGGTTATGGCTGGATCGGAATTGGTTTTTTGCTTGCCGGTATATCGATACTCACATCAAACATACCGTTTGTCGCCGCTCTTCATGCCTTTACCGCTGGTATGATCGGCACCATGGTCCTGGCGATCATGACAAGAGCAAGCCGCGGGCACACCAACCAATCACTCGAGGCCGATACCGGTACGACGGCAATATATATCCTGGTCTCTTCATCTGCGCTCATTCGCGTGGTCAGTGCAATTTGGGGCAATCCCCCCTGGGGGTATTCTTTGTCGGGCCTGCTATGGATCGCCGCCTTTTCTCTCTTCGCTATTCTGTATTTCCCATTCTTCGTAAAACGATAAAAAAATACATACGAAAAAGGGCTGCCCGGTTGAGCAGCCCTTTTTGCGTTCTATTGGTTGATCCCGCCTGCAAAACAAATCACAGCGATATGAAGCGATCTATTTTATAGCGCCTTCGCCCCATCATCCTTGGCTAGATCTTCTGCCGGCGCAGATTCTGCCTCTGATGCAGTATCTGGCATTTGCTCCTTAGCATGCTTCTCAATAGCTTTGCGTTCGGCTTCTTCGGCCTTGGCACGTTCCTGCTGAATGAGATTATCGCGAGCCTTGGCAACTTGCGCCAATCTCGCCAACATACCACCCGTACCAGCTGGAATAAGTCGCCCGACAATGACGTTTTCTTTCAAGCCACGCAGCGTATCGATCTTGCCGCTAACAGCTGCATCCGTGAGAACCCTTGTTGTCTCCTGGAAAGATGCCGCTGAAATAAAGCTTTTGGTCTGCAGGGATGCCTTGGTAATACCAAGCAAGATAGCCTTGGCCTTGGCGGGTAGCCCTCCTTTTGCCAGAACTTCCTCGTTGATATCTTCAAAATCAATATGATCCAGAATTTCACCCTTCAAAAGGGTAGTATCACCTGGCGCATTGACTTCAACTTTTTGCATCATCTGACGAACAATCACCTCGATATGCTTGTCATTGATGGTCACACCCTGCAGGCGATAGACTTCCTGCACTTCGTCAATAAGGAACGTCGCAAGTTCTTCCATACCTTTAATGGCCAGAATATCCTGCGGTGCCGGATTACCCTCAATCAGATATTCACCTTTTTCAATGGTGTCACCTTCTTGAACCGTCAAATGACGCCCTTTGGGGATCAAATATTCAACGGCATCACCATCTTCTGGCTCAATCGCGATCCGGCGCTTGTTTTTATAGTCGCGCAAGAAGCGAACCGCTCCGGTCAGCTCTGCAATGATTGCGTGATCTTTTGGTCGACGTGCCTCGAAGAGCTCCGCAACCCGCGGCAAACCACCCGTAATATCACTCTGGCGCGCACCTTCCAGTGTCACACGAGCAACCACATCGCCAGCTTTAACCTTTTGTCCAGGTTCAACCGACAAAATAACCGCGGGAGACAACAGGTAATGAGCGTCGCCGCCGCGATCCAGCTGTATCGGTTTTCCCTTGCTATCATGAATAGAGACGCGAGGTTTCAAATCAACCCCTTTGGGAGACATCCGCCAGTCCTTGATCACCCTGTTGGTGTTGCCGGTCTGCTCATCCATTTGCTCGTCCATAGAGATGCCATCGACCAGATCTTCATAAATGATGACACCATCGACTTCACTCAAGATTGGTCGTGTATGCGGATCCCATTCAGCCAATCGGTCACCACGTTCGACCTTGTCTCCATCTTTCACATGCAGCCTTGAACCCTGCACAACCTTGTGAGTCGAGAGCTCATTGCCATCAGTATCGATAATAAGAATAGTCAGATTGCGACTCATCGCAATGACACGGCCCTCGCTGTCATTGGCGACGTTTTTGTTGCGAATCTCAATTTTACCAACCCTGGTAGCCTCAATGAATGATTTGTTGACCACCTGAGCAGCACCACCAATATGGAAGGTACGCATAGTCAGCTGGGTTCCTGGCTCACCAATCGACTGAGCAGCAATAACACCAACAGCTTCACCGAGATTGACGGGCGTACCGCGTGCAAGGTCACGGCCATAACATTTCCCACAAACCCCGGAGCGCGTATCGCAGGTCAAAACCGAGCGAATACGAATTTCCTGAACCTGAGCCTGGTCAATCAGATCACTGTCTTTTTCTTCAATCAATGTCCCTGACTTGATAATGACCTCACCCGTTTCAGGTGAAACAATATCAGTCGCAGCTGTACGCCCAAGCACACGCTCAGCCAAGGATACAACGATTTCGCCGTCCTTAACGATAGCCGCTGTAACGATACCTTTTTCACTGCCGCAATCATATTCATTAATGATGCTGTCTTGAGCAACATCGACAAGACGTCTTGTCAGATATCCAGAGTTCGCAGTTTTAAGAGCCGTATCAGCTAGTCCCTTACGAGCTCCATGAGTGGAATTAAAATATTCAAGAACCGACAGTCCCTCTTTAAAATTGGAAATGATCGGCGTCTCAATAATTTCCCCTGACGGCTTGGCCATCAGACCACGCATACCACCTAGCTGCTTCATCTGGGCGGGTGAACCACGCGCTCCGGAATGAGCCATCATATAGATCGAGTTGATCGGTTTTTCGCGACCGGTTTCCTTGTCTTCGTGAACAGCGGAAATCCTGTCCATCATCTCATCAGCAACCGTATCCGAGCATTTCATCCATATATCAACAACGCGGTTATATTTCTCACGCTGCGTAATGAGACCTTCGTTATATTGGTTTTCAAATTCCTGTACAGATGTTTTGGTATTCGTGATAATCTTATTCTTGGTATCTGGAATGATAATGTCATCCTTGCCAAAGCTGATACCAGCAAGGCAGGCATGCTTAAAACCAAGCCCCATGATTTGATCACAAAAGATCACAGTATCCTTCTGACCGCAATGGCGATACACCATGTTAATCAGCATGGAAATCTGTTTCTTGGTCATCAAATGATTGACAAGATCAAGCCCAAGACCAGGCTGTTTTGGCAAAAGCTGGGCGATAAGTGCACGGCCGGGAGTGGTGTCATAGACAGTGTTGAACAGCTCACCATTTTCATCAAGATGCTCTGATCTAAATTTGACCTTGGCGTGCAGGGTTACAATTTTGTTGACCAAAGCATGCTGAATCTCATCGGCACTGCCAAACACCATGCCTTCGCCAGGCTCATTGTTCTTGATAATTGAAATGTAATAGAGTCCCAGAATGATATCTTGTGACGGCACAATAATCGGCACCCCGTTTGCGGGGTGAAGAATATTATTGGTCGACATCATCAACACACGCGCTTCAAGCTGTGCTTCCAGACTTAGCGGTACGTGAACAGCCATCTGGTCACCATCAAAGTCAGCATTAAACGCAGCGCAAACCAACGGATGCAGCTGAATGGCCTTGCCTTCAATCAGCACGGGTTCAAATGCCTGGATACCTAGCCTATGAAGCGTGGGCGCACGATTGAGCATAATTGGATGCTCACGGATCACTTCATCCAGCGCATCCCAGACTTCAGGTCTTTCTTTTTCGACCAGTTTTTTACTCTGCTTGACGGTACCCGCCAGACCTTTATGTTCCAGGCGCGAATAGATAAACGGCTTAAAAAGCTCCAGAGCCATTTTCTTTGGCAGTCCGCACTGATGCAGTTTCAGCTCGGGACCAACCACAATCACGGAACGACCTGAATAATCGACTCGCTTGCCGAGCAAGTTCTGCCGGAAGCGGCCTTGCTTGCCTTTAAGCATGTCAGACAGCGATTTCAGCGGACGTTTGTTAGCGCCTGAAATGACGCGGCCACGACGACCATTATCGAACAGGGCATCAACACTTTCCTGCAGCATACGTTTTTCGTTCCGAATGATGATATCAGGAGCGCGCAGTTCCATCAGGCGTTTCAGGCGATTGTTACGGTTAATCACCCGACGATAGAGATCGTTGAGATCAGAGGTCGCAAAACGACCACCATCCAGCGGTACGAGCGGGCGCAATTCCGGTGGGATGACCGGAATAGCCGTCATGATCATCCATTCAGGATTATTACCACTTTCGAGGAAAGCTTCGACAACCTTCAGGCGCTTGGCAAGTTTCTTTGGCTTAAGTTCAGTAGTCGCTTCGGCGATTTCAATGCGCAATTGCACAGCCAACTCTTCAAGTTCAAGCTGTCCGAGCATATCGCGGATGGCTTCAGCACCAATACCAGCAGTGAACACGTCGCCATACTCATCTTGAGCATCGACATATTCTTCTTCTGACAAAAGCTCGCCTTCCTTGAAGGGTGAGGTCCCCGCTTCGAGAACAATATAGCTTTCAAAGTACAAGACGCGCTCAAGTTCCTTGAGGGTCATGTCTAGCAATTGCCCAATGCGACTTGGTAAGGATTTCAGGAACCAGATATGGGCGACAGGGGCCGCCAGATCAATGTGTCCCATGCGCTCACGGCGCACTTTGGACAAGGTCACCTCAACCCCACACTTTTCACAGATTATGTCTTTGTGCTTCATCCGCTTATATTTGCCGCACAGACATTCATAGTCCTTGATCGGGCCAAAAATGCGCGCGCAAAAAAGTCCGTCGCGTTCTGGTTTGAACGTCCGGTAATTAATGGTCTCAGGCTTTTTGATCTCCCCCCATGACCAGGCTTTGATCTGCTCGGGACTTGCTATTGAAATCTTGAGTTGATCAAACGTCTGCTGCGGCGTGTTGGACTTAAAAAGATTGGCGACCTCTTGATTCATCTTGCCTCTCCTGTAGGGCGGCCGTTGTGCGGTACGGCCTTCTTGATAACTGGCAATATTCAGAGCAGGTTACCCGTTTTCGCTAAAAGGATATCTGCTCCAGAAAGAAAGTGGTGATCGCCTGTTCTGACAATAGGGCGATCACCGATTTGATCTATTCTGCGGGGGGACCTCCCGGCAGCTGTGCTTGTGGCTTAAATCCGGGTCGACCCTGCTCCCCATGAGCAATCTGCTCATTGTCCTTGCCGGACTGGATCAACTGGATATTGAGGCCAAGCGCCCGCATTTCCTTGACCAGCACGTTGAAGCTTTCAGGAATACCTGCTTCGAACGTATCGTCACCTCGTACAATGGCTTCATAAACCTTGGTGCGGCCGGCCACGTCATCCGATTTGACTGTCAGCATTTCCTGTAGGGTGTAAGCGGCGCCGTAAGCTTCAAGAGCCCAAACTTCCATTTCCCCGAAACGCTGCCCGCCAAACTGCGCTTTACCCCCCAGCGGCTGCTGGGTCACAAGAGAGTATGGTCCAATGGAACGGGCATGGATTTTATCATCGACGAGATGATGCAGCTTGAGCAAATACTTGTAGCCAACGGTCACCTTGCGGTCGAACTTTTCACCGGTTCGTCCATCATGCAGCGTCACCTGTCCAGAACTATCGAGACCAGCAGCCAACAAAAGCTTTTCAATATCGGATTCATGGGCCCCATCGAAAACAGGCGTTGCCATTGGCACACCGGGGCGCAATGTGTCCCCGAAATTAGCCATGTCATCATCATTCATGCCATCGATAATTTTATTCTTGCCATAGGCCGATTGCAGCGCATCTTTCATTGGACCCGCATCCGCTTCACGGCGAAACGTATCAACAGCTTGACCGATTTGCTTGCCAAGACCACGTGCGGCCCAGCCCAGATGGGTTTCAAGAATTTGCCCCACATTCATTCGACTTGGCACTCCAAGAGGGTTGAGAACAAAATCGACCGGTGTTCCATCGTCAAGATAAGGCATATCCTCGATTGGCAGGATCTGCGAGATCACGCCCTTATTGCCATGACGACCAGCCATTTTATCGCCGGGCTGCAATTTACGTTTCACAGCCACAAACACTTTGACCATTTTCATCACACCAGGTGGAAGTTCATCCCCTCTCTGGAGCTTGTCAACCTTATCGATAAAACGTTGCTTGAGATTTTCACGCGCGTCATCATATTGCGCTCGGATCGCCTCCACATGGCTCATGGCCTTGTCATCTTTAAGAGCCAGTTCCCACCAAATTCCGCGAGGCACTTCTTTCAACAGATCCGCGGTGACCTTGGCGCCTTTTTTAACACCTTTTGGTCCTTTGGTGATGGTTTCGCCAAGCAGCGAATCTTTCAAACGGCCATAAACGTTGCGATCCAGAATAGCTTGCTCGTCATCTCTGTCCTTGGCAAGGCGTTCGATTTCTTCTCGCTCAATGGCCATGGCACGTTCGTCTTTTTCGATACCGTGGCGATTAAACACCCGCACCTCGACAACCGTACCTGTGGCACCTGGTGGCAGGCGCAAAGAGGTATCACGCACATCAGAAGCTTTTTCGCCAAAGATGGCGCGCAGCAGTTTTTCTTCTGCGGTCATCGGGCTTTCGCCTTTGGGCGTAATTTTGCCAACCAGGATATCGCCGGGTCTTACTTCTGCACCAATGTAAACGATACCCGCTTCATCAAGATTCTTCATGGCCTCTTCCGAGACATTGGGAATATCACGCGTAATTTCTTCTGGTCCAAGCTTTGTGTCACGAGCAGCGATCTCAAATTCTTCAAGATGGATGCTGGTGAACACGTCATCGCGCACGATGCGTTCTGAGATCAAAATACTATCTTCGAAGTTATAGCCCATCCACGGCATAAACGCGACGAGGATGTTCTTACCAAGCGCGAGATCTCCCTTGTCGGTGGACGGTCCATCGGCAATAATATCGCCTGCATCAACTTCTTCACCCACATGCACAAGCGGTCGTTGGTTGATGCAGGTATTCTGGTTCGAGCGCTGGAACTTGCGTAGATTGTAAATGTCGATCCCTGGCTTGGAGGGATCTTTCTCCGTGGTAGCACGAATAACAATACGAGTAGCATCGACCTGATCAACAACACCAGTCCGGCGCGCGCCAATGGCGGCCCCACTATCTCGTGCTACAACCTCTTCCATGCCAGTGCCAACAAGTGGCGCCTCGGCAATCACCAATGGTACAGCCTGACGTTGCATATTGGAACCCATGAGGGCCCGGTTGGCGTCATCATTTTCAAGAAACGGAATGAGCGCTGCGGCAACAGAGACAAGCTGCTTGGGCGAGACATCCATATATTCCACCTTATCAGGGGAAATTTGATGGACATCACCAGCAAAACGACTATTGACCACATCAAGTGAAAAAGAGCGATCCTTATTGAGCGGCGCATTAGCCTGCGCAATATGATGGCGTCCCTCTTCCATGGCTGACAGGTAAGCGACGTCACCCGACACTTTTCCTTTGACCACTTTTTGATACGGACTTTCGATAAAGCCATATTTATTGACCTTGGCGAATGTCGCGAGAGAATTGATGAGACCAATATTTGGTCCCTCAGGCGTTTCAATCGGACAGATACGACCATAATGGGTAGGATGCACATCGCGCACCTCAAAACCGGCACGTTCACGCGTCAAACCACCAGGACCAAGAGCCGAGAGGCGGCGTTTGTGAGTGATCTCGGAAAGTGGGTTTGTCTGATCCATAAACTGAGATAGCTGCGAAGAACCAAAAAATTCGCGAACTGCTGCAGATACAGGCTTTGCATTAATCAGATCCTGCGGCATGGTATTATCAATTTCAAGTGAACTCATGCGCTCTTTAATGGCGCGCTCCATGCGCAGCAGACCAATACGATACTGATTTTCCATCAGCTCACCAACCGACCGTACGCGGCGATTGCCAAGATGGTCAATATCATCGACTTCACCGCGACCATCGCGCAATCCAATCAGCGTATCAAGAACACCAAGGATATCTTCTTTTTGCAGGGTTCTGACAGTGTCTTCACATTCAAGCTGCAAACGCATATTCATTTTCACGCGACCAATTGCCGAGAGATCATAACGCTCGCTATCAAAGAACAGTCCCTTAAACAGTGCACCTGCAGTCTCCGGGGTTGGCGGTTCGCCGGGACGCATGACGCGGTAGATATCGTTGAGCGCCTCTTCCTGATTGCTGTTTTTGTCTGCGGCAAGTGTATTGCGCAAAAAGGCACCAATACTGATGTGATCGATATCGAGAATTGGTAGTTTTTTATAGCTGAGGCTGCGCAGTTTCGTGATCAGGTCCTCGGTGATTTCCTCGCCGGCTTCGGCGTGAATTTCACCGGTTTTCATATTGACGAGGTCTTCGCCGATATAGTGACCGACCAGTTCTTCGTCCGTCAGCAATAGTTCTGTGATTTTACGTTCTTCAGAAAGCTTGCGTAGCAGGCGCGGAGTCACTTTACGACCAGCTTCAATGATCACTTCACCGTTGTCAGCGTCGACTATATCAACAGTTGGCTTGATGCCTTTCAGGCGCTCGGGCTCAAACGGCACACGCCAGCCACCTTTGGCGACTTTATAATCGATTTTGTCATAATAGGTATCAAGGATCTCTTCCTGATCGAGACCAAGAGCATAAAGCAGTGTCGTGACAGGCAGTTTGCGGCGCCGGTCAATACGAACAAAGATAATATCCTTGGCATCAAATTCGAAATCCAGCCACGAACCGCGATAAGGAATTATGCGTGCCGCGAACAGCAATTTGCCGCTAGCATGGGTTTTACCCTTGTCATGATCAAAAAACACGCCTGGCGAGCGATGCATCTGCGAAACGATGACGCGTTCAGTACCATTGATGACAAAGGTACCATGATTGGTCATGAACGGAATATCGCCCATGAAAACTTCTTGTTCCTTGATGTCCTTGACGGATTTGGCACCAGTATCTTCATTGATATCAAACACAATCAAACGCAGCGTCACCTTCAAGGGAGCTGCGAAAGTCATATCGCGTTGCTGACATTCCTCAACATCAAATTTTGGCTGTTCAAATTGATATTTGACGAATTCCAGTTGTGCTTTGCCAGGAAAATCATGGATCGGAAAAACAGAATTAAAAACCGACTGTAACCCGACATCTCCACGGCCTTCCGCCGGCTCATCCAAAATCAGAAAAGAATCATACGAATTCTTTTGAATCTGAATTAGATTTGGCATCTCGGCAATTTCGTCGATTCGGCCGAATTTATTACGCAACCTTTTACGGCCCACATAGCTCTGCGCCATATCTGCTCCTCATTGTCTATGATTTGCTGCACCGACTGGAAGATCGCTCGCCCTGTCGCAAACCTTCCACATCATCCCCAAAAAACTTTTTCAAACTGTCATCGCCTTCGCGTGGCCCGATTTAGCCTCCACTCAACACAACAACGGCTTGCCGGAAAACCACCCATTTGGTACTTCAGGAAAACCGTCAATTATTCTATAAGTACAAGGTTATATCGCTCCAAAACTTTTTAGTCCTTAACGAACAACACCTGCACCTTTCCGCAAAAAAGCTTCACCCGGAAGCCCAATGAGCTTCCGGATGAAATTCTGATCTATTTGATCTCGACGGTTGCACCAGCACCCTCGAGTTTACCTTTGATTTCGTCGGCTTCAGCCTGCGGCACGCCTTCTTTGACGGCCTTTGGAGCACCTTCAACAAGCTCTTTGGCTTCTTTGAGGCCAAGCCCTGTGATAGCGCGAACTTCTTTAATGACATTGATTTTCTTATCACCAAAGGACGTCATGACAACATCAAATTCCGTTTTTTCTTCGACAGCTTCACCGCCACCAGCACCGGCTGCTGCTGCCACTGCAACAGGAGCTGCTGCAGATACGCCCCATTTTTCTTCCAGTATTTTCGCGAGGTCCGCCGCTTCCATCACGGTGAGACCCGACAGGTCTTCAGCAATTTTTTCCAAATCAGCCATAATTACAATTCCTTGATCAGTTTGTTTGTTCAGTGTTTCGTTTGAATGAGTTTGTGCGGTTTAAGCCGCCTCGCTTTTTTCCGAATAGGCGCTAATGACACGTGCCACTTGACCTGGTGGCGCAGAAATAACTCTTGCCACTTTGCTAGCCGGTGCCTGTAGAAGACCGACCATCCCCCCTCTTAATTCATCAAGAGATGGCAAAGCTGCAAGTGATTTCACACCATCTATGTCAAGGTTCATATCTCCCATCGCACCACCCAGCAGAACGAGTTTTTCGTTCGCCTTGGCGAATTTGACGGCGACCTTGGGCACAGAAACAGGATCATCGGCATAGGCAATTATCGTTGGCCCCGAAAACAGATTCACCAGACTTTCAGCCGGTGTATCTTTAAGGGCAAGCTTCACAAGCCTGTTCTTGGCAACTCTAACTGTTCCACCCACGTCCCTCACCTCACGGCGAAGCTGGGTCAATTCAGTCACAGTCATTCCAAGATTATGTGAAACAACAATAACGCCAGTATCGGAGAACGCCTTATGAAGCGACTTAACGAGTTCTCGCTTCTGTTCTCTTTCCACTTAACTTTCTCCAAAGGTAAAAGTGAAAACGGCTCTTCATAGAGTACCTTTTTCACATTTTCATTTTGCCGTTGATGCAAACAGCCCGCCTAAGGCAAACTGGTCACATCCGCGACCCTCATTGCCTGTCCACCAGCCCTGATGCAACATCAAGTGGGCCTTTGGTTGATATCTGGTTCAAACTGATCAAACGGCTCATGGCAAGAAAAACCCACCGCAAGAAATTTATCATTTTCCCCTATCTCATGCAGGCCCGCCGGAGAATGAAAAGCAATCATTCAACCCTTCGCACTTAAGCGGCTAGCCACCGAAAAATATCGGCCATCAACCACACCTGCAATCTCGGACAGGTCCGAGCCCTGCAAAAAACTCCCAATCCGGGACCATTTACATTGCTCGTTCCACCGGTCAATCCAACCGGAATTTTCCAATCCACCTACATAGGGGATATTACCCCCTCATGTAAACAGTAAATCTCACTCTTTTTCTATTCGGCGACAATTGAACCAAGATCAAGCTGCATGCCAGGACCCATTGTTGAGCTTAAAGAGATTTTCTTGACATAAGTTCCCTTGGCACCTGATGGCTTGGCCTTGAGCACCGCTTGCGTCAACGCTCTGATATTTTGCTCAATCTTGTCGGCTGAAAAACTAGCTTTGCCGACACCCACGTGGATGACACCAGCTTTTTCAACGCGAAACTCAACTGCACCGCCCTTTGAAGCCGCTACGGCCTTGGCAATATCTGGTGTCACTGTGCCGACTTTGGGGTTTGGCATCATGCCGCGAGGCCCTAGTACTTTGCCCAGACGCCCCACAAGAGGCATCATATCAGGAGTGGCGATACAACGATCAAAATCGATATTGCCTTTTTGGACTTCTTCAGCCAATTCTTCTGCGCCCACAACATCGGCACCAGCCTTCTTGGCTTCTTCTGCCTTGTCGCCGCGTGCGAATACGCCAACGCGTACCGTGCGACCTGTACCATTGGGCAAATCACACACACCGCGAACCATCTGGTCGGAATGGCGAGGATCAACACCCAAGTTCAATGCCAGCTCAATTGTTTCGTCAAATTTCGCCTTGGCATTGGTCTTGAGTATTTTTACAGCACTTTCGAGATCATACACCTTGTTACGATCAATGTTTTTACGAGCCGTTGTTGTTCTTTTTCCGAGCTTCGCCATATTACATACCCTCCACGTCGATGCCCATCGAGCGGGCGGATCCAGCGATAATCTTCATCGCCTGATCAATATCATTTGCATTAAGGTCGACCATTTTCATTTCGGCAATCTCACGCACCTGAGCAGCGGTGACTTTACCAACAGATTCAATGCGTCCAACTTCACCAGATCCCTTTTCCAGCTTGGCAGCCTTTTTAAGGAGATAGGATGCGGGAGGTGTTTTCATCACATAAGTGAAGCTTTTGTCCGCAAAAATAGTAATTTGCACCGGAATGGGTGCACCCTTTTCCATCTCTGTGGTTGCAGCGTTAAACGCCTTGCAAAACTCCATGATATTAATGCCGCGCTGACCAAGAGCTGGCCCAATAGGTGGAGACGGGGTCGCGCTTCCAGCTGGCACCTGCAATTTGAGGTAACCTTCAATCTTCTTTGCCATTTTAAACGTCCCTTCGTTGCCTCCCCTCATTACGCAAGGAGACTGTTTTCTATTTTCAGGGTTTGTGGTACGGTCTCTCTGAAACTGGCAAATTTCAGATCTCCTCCCACAACTAAACCAGATCGACAAACTTACGTTTTTTCAACCTGGGTATATTCCAGCTCTACCGGTGTTAACCGACCAAAGATGGAAACTGCTACTTTCAACCTTGAGCGCTCTTCATCGACATCTTCGACATGTCCGCTAAAGGAAGCAAAGGGGCCATCAGTCACACGCACCTGTTCACCGATTTCAAAGATAATCGTCGAGCGTGGGCGTTCTTCGCTGTCATTTGCCAGATTCAAAATTCTATTGGCTTCCGACTCGCTGATCGGCATTGGCTTGTTGTCGTTACCAAGAAAGCCCGTAACTTTGGGTGTATGTTTGATGAGATGAAAAGTGCGATCGGTCATTTCCATTTTAGCGAGCACATAGCCCGGGAAAAACTTGCGATCTGCATTGATTTTTTGGCCACGCCGCACTTCAACCACCTGCTCGGAAGGCACAATCACTTGTTCGATCTGATCGTCAAGACCTTCTGCTTCCGCACGCTCACGAATTGCTGCGGCAACCTTATTCTCAAAATTGGAATAGGCGTGAACGATATACCAGCGCTTTGCCATCAAAAATCACTCTCTTTTAGGAGAACCCCATCTCTTCGATTCGTCTTATACAGATATTTAGTCGTTTGCTAACTACCAAATCCAAGCACGATCTTCACCACCTTGCTGATCACCTGATCGGCCAGCATAAAAAAGATCGCGGCAGCAATGGCCATAATCAACACCATAATGGTGGTGACAATTGTCTCGCGACGAGATGGCCAGCTAACCTTGCTAACCTCTTCTCGAACTTCGCGCATGAAATGCAACGGATTTGCCATCTTCATCTCCAGCAGTTTGCCTGATCAAGACCAGACCGTTCGTAAATATTGGCAGGAGTGGAGGGATTCGAACCCACGACACCCGGTTTTGGAGACCGGTGCTCTGCCAGCTGAGCTACACTCCTATATCTCCAATATATCTCAATGGTCAAAGGCCCGGCATTTTCACACCGGGCCTTGAACCAATTTATTCAGTAATACTGGCTACGACGCCGGCACCTACGGTACGGCCGCCTTCGCGGATTGCAAAGCGCAGGCCATCTTCCATGGCAATCGGCACAATCAGCTCAACATCAACCGTGACATTATCACCAGGCATCACCATCT
>JAAETJ010000568.1 GCA_024228495.1 bacterium
GACTCTGAACTCTGAGCGACGCTTCGTCGCAACTCTGTCCTCCGGGGTCTCTGGCTTCTTCCGCCGCAGGCGGCCTCTGACCTCTTATCGCCGTCGCTGTAGCGACGGCGATCGCTAAAAATTGATTTTTCGACGCCCCCTCCCCATCTCGTTCCACGCTTCGCGTGGAATGCGCTTTCAAGATCGGCATTCCCACGCGGTGCGTGGGAACGAGGGAGTGAAAAGGTCATTTTATACTCAGTTTCTTTTCTCGCTGTGGCCGGTCTCCCGACCGTGCCACCCACCTTGGAGTAATAACAATGAGTGAAACAACAGACAACAACGAAAAAAGCGAAGCGTTAAAGCAGATAGAAGAACAGGCTGCTATTCTGGCACAGCAGCAGGCCATTGCCGAAAGCCAAAAAGCGATTGCCGAAGCTAACGAAAAAAGCGAAGCGATAAAACAGATAGAAGAACAAGCCGCCATTCTGGCGCAGCAGCAGGCCATTGCCGAAAGCGAAAAAGCGATTGCCGAAGCCAACAAAGCCAAGCTGGCAGCCACACTGCCAGCAGGCAGCCCTGCCACACCCCCGGAAGGCAGCATCACCACCGACGATAAATTTGGCTATCTGGCCGAACTGGTGGCGTACGATACGTTGACCCGACAGGTAAGGGAAATGGTAACGCAGCTAGAAAAAACGGGGTTGAGCCCAAACAGTAAAATCCTGCTGGTCGAGGATTTGAACATGGCCACCGCAGATGTGCAACTGCTGCAAGTAAAGCACCAACTGGCGGCGCTGGACAAAGGGCTAACAGCTCAAATCAGGGCCAACGAAGCCCACTTCCAGCCAAGCAAAGCAGCAGATGCTCTACAGCCAAAAGGCATCGCCGAAATGGCAGCCCTCACCCCGGCGCTGGCTGCCACGACTGCAGTCGTGGGGTCTGTGGCAAATATTGCCAATATGTTCCGTGTCGATTACACGGTCAAAGGCAAAGAGATCAAGCTGTCAGACAAGGCACTGCGTGCGTTGGTGGCTGGGAAATGGAAAAAATGCCCGGTCTATTTACCCAACTTCTACCGCATCACAGCGTCTGAACTGCTGAAAACGTTTGCAGCGCTCGATGAGAAACGATGGTCACTGCAAGCCCAGGTACAGCGACTGCGTCAGCAGCTTATAGCGCCCAATAAACAGCGCATTGCTGCCTTGAAAACAGAACTAAAGGCGGAATCAAGTGCGCCATTGAAGGCAATTAAACAGGCTGAGATAGATACGTTAGAAACGACCCAAAAAGAGATGGAAGCGGCTGCTGTGAGGTCGGAGTCCTTGATAACCGTGTATGATGCCAGCAGCAAAGCATTGTTGACTGCAGCAGCGGGTCAAACGGCTTCTCCGTTAGTCACGGCTATCTTGCGTGAGAAAATTACGACATTGGGCATTACCCATCTGCTCTACGCCACTGTTGTTTCTAGCGGCGGCGAAGCGATCACCAGCAAGCGCTGGTTCACGTCTGGACATACAGCCTACCTGGGTGGAAGTGTGGTTAGCTATATCCTGGCAACGGTAGAGGGTGATATTGTGGCCGCAGACACGCTGGTGACAGCGGGGCGTTTGGAATACAAGATGGGATCTAAAGATGTGCCAACCTTTGGATCCGAATGATTTTATTATCAGCGAAAGCGTGGAGGAATTTGAAATGAGTTCATTATTTGCACGGGGACATGGATTGTTAATTGGTGTGGGTGGCGAAGATTTACCATGTACGGTAGGAGATGCAGAGGGGCTGGGAGAAATGCTGCGCGATCCAGCCTATTGCGGGTATCCATCGACACAGGTGCAGGTGCTGACGGCAGCGGGTGCCACACGCCAGCATATTTTGGACGGTCTGACCCAGCTGAGCCAGACCACAACCGCCGAAGACACTGTTGTTGTTTATTTTTCAGGACACGGATATCAGGTGAAGTCGTCTATGGGGGCGGCCTATTTTCTGCTGCCGCATGGGTATGATGTGAATGATCTAATGGCAACGGCGGTGAGTGGGCAAGAATTGACCACAGCGCTGCTAGCGATTCCGCATCAAAAAATGCTGCTGTTGCTGGACTGCTGTCATGCTGGTGGGCTAGACAATATCAAAGCACCTGGCCTCACCCCTACCAAATCCCCAATGCCGCCAGAAGCTCAGGCGATGTTAGGCGAAGGCAAAGGGCGGGTTGTGATTGCCTCGTCCCAAGCGAATGAACTGTCATATGCAGGTAAGCCGTATAGTGCCTTTACATTGGCCTTAATCAAAGCTTTGGCTGGAGAAGGGGCATCTAAACAAGATGGCTATGTACGTGTTGCGGATATGGCGATGGTGACGAGCCGTGTTGTCCCGCAGCGCACGCATGACAAACAGCACCCTATCCTCAATTTTGAGCAGGCAGATAATTTTATGGTGGCCTATTATGCCGGGGGTGAAACGACACCGAAGGGGCTCCCTTTTGCAGAAGAACCGGTGATCGAGGCAGAGCCAGGAGGGATGGCACAGCAGGGGGTTTCTTATCATGCTGAGGTGCATGGGGATGGTGTTATTGTGCAGGGTGATGGGAATCAGGTGGCAACTGGTGGTGGGGTGATCATTGGTGGCAACGTAAAAGGTAGTGTGATTTTAGGCAATGGAGAAGAGGATTAGAGTTTGGGGGGAAACGGCCGTTTTCCCCACACCATACGACATATCTATTCGGGGACGTTTCATCCACACCCCCCTCTTCTACTGTCCCCACATCCCTGCTACCCTCATCTTACCTGGTCCTCTCCTCTTGTACTCCTATGAGGTCTCCAGGCTTACGCAAAGACAGCCCGATTGGAAGAAGTAATTCATCCGGTCGGGTGTTTTTTTGGAAACGGCCGTTACTCTCCCTATTCGTTGATTCCTAACATTTGCTGTCATCTTTTAATAAAATCCATTAAAATCAAACCATTCGCGTAAGCCTTAATTCAGCATAGGGAACAGATATGTCAGCAGAAAACCAGCACCTCCAGCAAGAACTACAGCAAATCGAAAAAGCCATCAGCGATCTAAACAAAATGACAGGCATCCTTTCAGCCGAAAAAATAGCCGACAGCATCGCCGAACTCGAACAACAACAGGCGAAAATTTCACTCCAGCTAGGCAACCAAAGTATCGCTGTTGTTGGCGACCATAACACCGCCATCGGCAGCGGTGGTGTAAATGTATCTGGACAGGTGGGTGGCTCCATCATCACCAACTTCAAAGGGAACCTGTACATTGGTGGCAAACCCGACAATAATGAACAAGCTATTGCCATCTATCAAGAATATGTCGCCCGTACCAACAGCCGCATCTCCTTGCGTGGCATTGATGTCAAAGCCAGCGACCCAACTGCAGATAGCAAACCATTGGCCTTAGCCGACCTGTACATTGACCTGGACACCGACAACCTGGTCACCATTTCAGCAGAAGAAGTAGACAGTAAGCGCGTGCGACAACGAACTGAATCTGTACAAACCCCAGAAACGGCATTGCAAGCTGTCGTTGCAAACCCTTATGTGGTACTCAAAGGCGATCCGGGTGGCGGCAAAAGCACCTTTATGAAACACCTTGCCTACACGCTTGCCCAACAGAATTGGACAGAATTAGCAGATTGGCCGCACGATCAGCAAGACATCTTGCCTATTCTGGTGATATTGCGCGACTTTGCGCGGCAGTATGGAAACACACCCCTGGCAGACATCGGCGCAAATGATTTGTGGCAGTTTATCGTGGGGCAGCTAAAGCGTCAGAACTTAGAATTTATGGTAGATATTTTGCTGATGCATTTAGATGCAGGTCGTGTCGTGCTGCTGCTAGATGGACTGGACGAGGTGCCAAACAGGCAGCAGCGGCTGGTCGTTAAACAACAAATCGAGGCATTTATTGAGCGGTATTCACAATGCCGTACGGCCGTTACCTGCCGCATTCGATCCTATCAGGAACCAGCCTCAGTGGATGAGCCAGACTTACGCCTGCATCCTGAGCAATTTCAGCAGCGTACACTGGCACCGCTCACAGATGAGAAGATTGACCGCTTTATTACGCTGTGGCATGAAGAACTGCACCGCATTGGCACCCTGGATGCCGCCGCAAAAGATGACCTCGCTGCCAAGCTGCGTCAAGCTGTCAGGCGGCGGGATTTAGCGCGTCTCACCCCCAATCCGTTGATGTTAACCATTATGGCAGCGGTGCATACGACAGATGGTGAACTACCCGATGCCCGTGCCCCACTGTACGAAAAAACCATCAACACATTATTATTGCAGTGGGAGACGATGAAGCTGGCAGGCGAAGAAAAATCACGCCTGCGCCAACTCCTCGATGAAGCGAAACGCGCCCCTATTGACCTGAAAAAACGGCTGCGGCAATTGGCGTATGAACGGCATCACTTTACCGGAACAGGGGAACAAGATAGCGATGCTCTGGCCGATATTCCGCAATGGGAGCTGGTAAAGATGATGGGGACGCTCAAGCGAGACCTGGAGACGGGGCAACCCGACTTAACCTGGGCGCAAACCGTCGTAGAAACCATGAAACTACGTGCGGGTCTACTGCTAGAGCGGGAAAATGAACTATTCACCTTTCCACATCGTACCTTTCAAGAATATTTAGCTGGGGTTCATTTGGCCAACTTGCCCGACTTCCATAAGAAGGCAGTCAAACTAGCCAGTGAAGGTGCATTATGGCGAGAAGTGATTTTACTGGCGGTGGGGCATTTGGTCTATGGCGAGGGAAACACGCTGAAGCCGATGCACTTGGTCTATGGTCTCTGCCCCAATGAAATTGCAGCAGAGGATGTGGCCACCTGGCGTAGCGTGATTTTGGCGGGGGATGTACTGTTAGAGATTGGCTTGCAGCGCGTGCTAGATGAAGCGTTTGGACAGGAACTGCTGACCAAGGTGTGGCAAAAATTACTGGCTTTGATCACCGAAAACCGGCTGCCTGCCCCAGAAAGAGCAGTTGCTGCCGATACATTAGCCCAATTGGGCGACCCGCGCGGGCATGTACTGGATATTGACCAGATGCGGTTTTGTTGGGTGCCTAAAGGTGATTTTTATATGGGCAGCGACACAGGAAAGGCCGAAGAAAAACCGATGCATTTGAACACACACCTCGCCTATGATTACTGGCTGGCTGAGTTTCCGGTAACGGTAGCGCAGTTTAGACAATATGTTCAAGAAAGTGGCAACCAACCGAGACGCAGTGTAGGTTTAGACTATTTACCTACCCGACCCATCGTTTACGTCACGTGGTATGAGGCGAAGACGTTTTGTAAATGGGTGACTGACCGCTGGCGGATAGCTGGGTGGCTGAAGGCAGACCAACGTGTGACGCTGCCTTCCGAAGCGGAATGGGAAAAAGCGGCACGTGGTGGCATAGATGTACCTATAACTGCTTGTGTCCAGCCTATGACACAGCTTAAAATAAAGGAGACTGAACTAAAACCAAACCGACACCCGCAAGCGGACTATACGTGGCTGGGTAAATTTGATGCCGACAAGGTAAATTGTAAAGAAACCAAAATCAATCAGAGGTGCGGCGTTGGCTGCTTTTCAGAGGGCAAGTCTGTCTATGGCTGTCAGGAAATGTTGGGGAATGTGTGGGAATGGACGCGAAGCATAGATAAGCCGTATCCGTATGACCCGCATGATGGGCGTGAAGATGTTGAGCGAGTAAAAGATGATGATTGGATAAGGTTAAGAGGTGGTGCATATTACTCGAATCAGGGACGAGCCCGCTGCGGGGCCCGCGACTCCTACTACCCGAACTACTGGAGCCTCGAACTCGGGTGTCGTCTTGTGGTTGCCCCCATTCTCTGATCACTGTTCGCTGTCCTCAGCGCTCTGGTCTCTGTAGGGCGTCCGCGCCCGTCTTTGATCTCGGTGCGCAGCACCTACTTCGCGCCAAAGGCGCGATCAAAAAAAATTCAGGGCACTTGTCGCGCGATTTGCTAAATCGCAAATCGAATGTCCAATTCGACTCACAAAGGAAGGTAAAAAATGGCAGCATCAGAAATGGTCATTTTCACACGTACGTTTGATTTTATCGCCTGGCTTTTGCCCATGAGCAACCATTTTCCCAAAGCACACCGGCATACGCTCACCCAGCGGCTGCTCGATTCCGCATTTGATTTGTCTGAACGGCTGGAAGAAGCAAACAGCCGCCGTGGCGCAGCACGGCTAGAAAAATTACAGCTAGCCGATGAAGCATTATCCAAAGTGCGCCAATATTTGCGGTTGAGTTCCCGCCTCGGGTGGCTGTCGCCGGGACAATACCACCACGTTGCACAAATGGTCACCGAAATCGGACGGCTGTTAGGCGGCTGGAAAAAGACTATGAGTCGTCGGTAGGCAGTGGTCAGGTGTCAGTTAGCAGAGAAGGTGCATTGCACCGCACTAAATACGACTGACCACTGCTTATGGGCAGTAGGGACAGATCCAAAGCCCGCTGCGGGGCCCGCAACAACAACAACCCGAACAACAGGAACAACGAAAACGGGTTTCGTCTTGTGGTTGCCCACATTTTTCTTGCCCTCCTATTGCACATCAACATCTCACATTAGGTTGTGAGTGGCTGTGCAATAGCAGACCAAGAGTGCCGAACGGGTACTGCCTTTTCGGCTGCGGTCGGCTGTCAGGAGTAATCCTAGGCAGCCAAATTGATTAATGGTGGGGTCTGCTCCTGGTCGCGCCTGTTTTGCAGGCCGGGCATATAACAACGGCCGTATCGCCTGGATCCGCTCCCGCGATACGGCCACCATCTTAACTATCATGTTTCAAAAGTTAACCAGTTGGGACAATCTGCTATGGGCATACCAACGTGCTGCCAAAGGCAAGCGTGGCAAAGCAAATGTGGCTGCGTTTGAACACCGCCTAGAAGATAATTTGCTGCAGCTGCAAACTGAACTGCAAAGCAAAACATATCAACCTGGGGGGTATGTTAGTTTTTATATTCATGAACCCAAACGAAGGCTGATCAGCGCCGCCCCATTTCGAGATCGTGTTGTGCATCATGCTCTTTGCAACTTGATTGAACCCATCTTTGAACGCTGCTTCATCCCAGATAGTTATGCCAACCGGGTAGGTAAAGGCACCCATCGTGCGTTAGACCGGTGTCAACAGTTTGCACGTACCTATCGTTATGTTCTGGCCTGTGATATTCGTCAATTTTTCCCTAGCATCGATCATCAAATCCTTTTCCACCTGTTAGCAAAAAAGATTCAAGATGAGGACGTTTTGTGGTTGATTGCGCAAATCCTGATGAGCGGTCAGGGGGTGCTGA
>JAAETJ010000569.1 GCA_024228495.1 bacterium
ACAACCACGATCCGGGCCAATACGTTTCGTTTGCAACGATTGCGTTGGCACATACCTTTCGTTCGTATTTGACTCAGATCAATCCTGATCAGTCGCTTGGGGGGGATGTTGCAACGGAATGGTCGGCAACGCCGGATGCGAGAAACTGGACATTCAAGTTGAACAAACGTGCCACGTTCCATTCCGGCGCCAAGGTGAAGGCGTCGGATGTGATTGCCTCACTGAACCATCACCGCGGCGAAGGCAACACCTCGGCGGCTGCGGCATTCCTGACGGATGTGAAAGATATTGCCGACAACGGTGACCATTCGATCACAATCAAGTTGGGTTCGCCGAACGCCGATCTGCCGTGGATCATGCCCGATTACCACCTGGCCATTGTTCCGGGGAATGCCGACGGAACCACCAACTGGCAGTCCGGTGATGGCTGTGGCCCCTATAAGCTGGTCAACTATGAACCGGGAATTAAGGCAAATCTTGTTCGTCACGATGAATGGCACGGCGAGGGCGCGTACTTTGATGAGGTTGAGTTCCTGATCATCAACGACGTGAATGCGCGCCAGACGGCATTGATCACGAATGAGGTCGACGCTGTCAGCTTGCTTGAAAATAAAACACTCGGTCTACTTGGTCGTAACAAGAATATCGAGGTCGACAACGTGTCGTCGGCACAGGCGATCACGCTGCCGATGCACGTGGATGTGGCACCGTTCGATAATCCGGATGTGCGCATGGCGCTGAAATTGGCAATCAATCGAGAGGAAATCATCGAGAAGATCACCTTCGGCGCCGCAACAATCGGAAACGATTTCCACCATGCACCCACCATGCCGTACTTCCCGTCGGAAATCCCCCAGCGTCAATATGATCCGGACCAGGCCAGGTCGCTTTTGAAAAAAGCGGGCTTGGAAAACCTAGAGGTAAACGTTTCATCCGCAGATTCCATTACCACGGGTGCAGTAGATGCGATGGTTCTTTACTCGCAGCATGCGAGCGCGGCCGGGATAAAAATCAATGTCGTGCGTGAACCAAACGATGGGTACTGGTCGGATGTGTGGCTGAAAAAGCCGTGGTGCATGGTCACGTGGGGTGCACGTCCAACGCCTGATGTCATGTACAGCCTGGCCTACAAGAAAGGCGCTCCCTGGAACGAGTCACATTGGGAGAATCCGCGATTCAATGAGGTTCTTTTGCAAGCCAAGGCAGAACTCGACGAGACCAGGCGTGCCGAAATGTACCACGAGATGGGTATGTTGATGCGCGACGATGGCGGTTCTGTGCTGCCATACTTCCCGAATTTCGTATTCGGTCGTCGGAAGAACGTGCACCACACCGGACAGTTGGCGGCAAGCTGGGCTATGGATGGCGGCCGTTCAGCCAGTCGGTGGTGGTTTGCCTGACAAGACAGCGTATTGGATGATTTCCCTCTGAAATCATCCAATATGCAATTTGGCTCTACTACAGGTTCAATCTCAGCAATCGAGATATTCAAGATTTCTTAGCTGAGCGCGGGATAAGATTACAGGGTCAAGATTACAGGGTCAGCCATTAGCAGTTCCCGGTCAATAGGCAACAGTAAATTTTTACAACTTTTTTAGTTATAAAATCGTTGCCGTTGATCATTTCGTAAATCGTAAATATGCATCTAATATTTCCAGCAAGATGTCAGAATCAAT
>JAAETJ010000570.1 GCA_024228495.1 bacterium
CCTCAATCAGATCGGGCGACGATTGACAGAAGAACTGCCGGATCCAAACAGTGACAGATCAGACCATCAACTGCTGTTGATGCTGGATGAATTCCCGGCGCTTGGACGGCTGGATTTCTTTGAGACGGCAATGGCCTTCATGGCCGGATACGGCATCCGGGCTTTCCTGATTGCCCAATCTCTCAACCAGATTGAAAAAGCCTACGGACCAAATAACTCTATTCTTGATAATGCCCATATACGCATTGCCTTTGCCACCAATGATGATCGAACCGCAAAGCGGATATCAGATGCATTAGGCACTGCAACTGAACTGCGGTCTCAGAAAAACTATGCCGGGCACCGTCTTGCGCCATGGCTGGCCCATGTCATGGTTTCGCGCCAGGAGACCGCACGTCCACTTTTAACACCGGGCGAGGTGATGCAACTGCCACAGGATGATGCGCTGGTGCTGGTATCGGGTACTCCGCCAATCCGGGCAAAGAAACTACGCTATTATGAAGACGATAATTTTACCCCTCGTTGTTTACCGGCACCGCATTTACCCGATGTGGGTGAATATCCTGACAGGCCCGCTCGGCGTGGCAATGATTGGCACGATCAATCCCGCACGGTTTCTCGCGAACTGAAACGGCAACTATTTACCAGCACAGCAGTTCACGGCGATGGCGATGAAGGTGGGTTGCGTCAGGAACCTGATCTGTTTGCAGGTGATGCTGATCAACAGGTTGAAAAACCGGTCATAGACACAGCTCTACTCGATGATGAATTCACCACAGATACCACAACGATTGACCCTCTTTCCCGCTCACAATCCAAGTCAGTGGCCAATTCTCAAGCAATCCAGCGTGCTCATGCCATCAACAATGGCGTCAACAGTGTTGATGACCGGCGCACTGACATGCTGCCGGACTTTTGAGGAGCGCAACATGAAACCTCGTATCAACATTTATCTCGATGATCATGTGGCGGCGCAACTGGCATTGTTGTCCAAACGACCAGGCCTGAACAAATCGCGCATTGTCAATGATGCACTGGACAGGTTCTTCAATCCCGAGCGTGATCAGACATTCGAAAAGGCCATGCTCCGGCGGCTTGATCGCATGTCAAAGTCCCAGGCAAAGATCGAACGCAATGAAAGCATTGCCACAGAAACCCTTGCTCTGTTTGTGCGTTATTTCCTCACCATCACCCCACCTCTGCCGCAAGCGGAACAGGCAGCAGCCCATGCACTGGGCAAAGAACGCTTTGAAGTGTTTGTGGCTCAGGTAGGTCGACGATTGGCACAGGATCAAAACCTGCTCGGTGAAGTGCTGGCAAGGATTGCTGATAACAGACCCGACCTCTTCACCTCACCCTCTTCGAGGGATGCCACTAACAACTCCTCTGGCAACTCCTCTGGTGATCTTGATGAAACTGCTGATGCTACCGAAAGCACGGGGCAAACACCGGATTACGACCCACCCATGGCTGAGCCGGAAGATCCATTACCGCCATTGCGACCCGTAGTGATTGTAGATGATGACGATGAGGACGACGATTTCGGCAAGGCTGATTTCGAAGGGCCGGAAGTATCTGGGCACGAAGTGCCTGAGGAGGACGATGATGTCTGATCACCTCATTGAAGAGGCGAGGATGCGCCGCCGTCAAATGTTGCTGACCGCGTTTGGTTCGACAATCGAAGCGGCACTCGAAAATCCAACCATCATTGAAGTGATGGTCAACCCGGATGGCAAATTATGGCTCGACAGGTTTGATGTTGGCAGGATTGATACTGGCACTCACATCAACCCGGCAGAAGTCGAACGTATCATTCGTCTTGTCGCAGCCCATATGCGCGGCGAAGTGCATGAAGGGGCACCCATTGTTTCTGCTGAACTGCCGGAAACCGGTGAACGCTTTGAAGGTCTGTTGCCTCCGGTAGCATTGGCCCCATGTTTTGCCATCCGCAAACCAGCCGAGGTGATTTATCAACTGAGTGATTATGTGGAGGCCGGGATTATGCTGCCACTGCAGGCCAAAACATTGTCGGAAGCAGTGGTTGATCGCAAAAATATTGTTGTGGTCGGCGGCACCTCGTCCGGCAAAACCACCCTGGTCAACGCATTATTGGCTGAAGTTGCGGATACCAATGCCAAGATTAGTGATCGGGTCATTATTCTTGAAGACACGCGGGAACTTAACTGTGCTGCACACGATATGGTTTCTCTTCGAACCAAACCGGGCGTTGCGGCCCTGGGTGATCTGGTGCGCTCAACGCTACGGCTGCGCCCTGACCGCATAATCGTTGGTGAGGTACGCGGCCCCGAGGCGCTTGATATGCTCAAGGCCTGGAACACCGGTCATCCCGGCGGCATCACCACCATTCATGCAAATTCTGATCGGGCCGGTCTCTATCGGTTGGAGCAACTCATTCAAGAAGCCGTGATTACCGTGCCACGCCGCCTGATTGCTGATGCCATCGATATTCTTGTGTTCATCGAAGGCCGGGGGGCTGCGCGTAAAGTTCGCACCATTTCTAAAGTC
>JAAETJ010000571.1 GCA_024228495.1 bacterium
ACACGGCCGGTGATCTGGTGGTCAATAATCCGTGGGCAGTATCGCCGGAGGGCCGCGAACAGAACATGTTCATTGCCAACTGGCGCAATGAGGAAGAAAAGGCCGGTGCTATCCTTGATGCCGGGCAATATGGCGTAGGGCCGGGCGACATTGCGCTGGCAGAATTTTCCTTCCGCTCATCAACGCTGAATGACCTGATCAAGGGCAATAACCCGCCTGCTGGTGATGGCGAAAGCATTCTGGCATTATGGGCATTATTGCGTTTTCAACTGCGCACATTAACCGGTTCGCAAATGTTCCCGGAAAATTCCGACCCGTTGATCCTTGATCTGGATGGTGACGGGTTCGGGCTGGAATGGCGTAATGGCTATTCGCCTGATTTTGATATCGATCTTGATCTGTTTGCAGAAAATACGGCAACGCTTGATCGTGATGATGGTTTTCTGGCGCGTGATATCAATGGTGACGGGCTGGTGAGCGGCCTTGATAACGGGTTGGTGGTAGATGAAACTGCATCGAATGACAACTGTGTAACCGGAGCCAATACAGGAATTGCTGCATGAATACTCCGAAAAAAAACAAGGAAGAAACCTGGCGACCCGGTTGCTTCAGCTGGGGGCTGATTATTATTGTTGTGATGCTGGCTTGGAGAATTGGCCATATAGAGTTGCGAACCATTGGCCGCGATTTGACACCGGAAGAAGCAGCCCATGTTGTGAGGCCGGAATGTTATCGGTTGTTGGGACCGGAAAACGAGTTGATCAAGCTG
>JAAETJ010000572.1 GCA_024228495.1 bacterium
AAGAAAGGTGTGTGCGGAGCCGATGCAAACACGATAGCGGCGAGGCATTTTGTCCGCTATGTTGCTGCCGGAACAGCCGCGCATTCTGATCATGGCAGATCGGTAGCTCATCTTATGATAGCAACGGCCAGAGGCGAGGCCAAGGGTTATCGAATAACAGATGTCAATAAACTCCATGATGTTGCAAAAGTATTTAATGTCACTACTGAAGGCCGTGAGACAAACGAAATAGCCGAGGAGGTTGGTGAAATGGCCCTTGCTGAGTTCGGTAAGGCATACGGCACTCAGAAGTTTGCGACTAAGGCCCCTGAAACCAGACAGAAGATATGGGAGAAGCTGGACATTACACCCCGTGCGATAGACAGAGAGGTTACAGAGTCGATGCATCGTACCGGTATGGGTACTGATCAAGACTATAAAAATCTTATAATGCAGGCTTGCCGTACGTCAATGTCGGATGGTTGGGGCGGCGCTATGATAGCCACAGAGCTTCAGGACATACTCTTTGGTACACCTAAACCTACGCGAGGAACCGCAAATCTTGGTGTGATAAAGGAAGATGAGGTAAACATCCTCGTACACGGGCATGAGCCTCAGATGTCAGAGATGGTCGCTGTGGCGGCATCTGATCCGGAGTTAATAAAAGAAGCTGAGGCGGTAGGCGCAAAAGGTATTGCTCTTGCCGGTATATGTTGTACGGCGAATGAGATGTTGCTGAGGCACGGGATACCGCTTGCGGGACATATGAAGATGCAGGAGATGGCTATCGCGACAGGTGCTGTAGAGGCTATCGTGGTGGATATACAGTGTGTGATGCAGGGAGATGAAGAAGTCGCCAGGGCTTTTCACACGAAGATGATAACGACCTCACCTAAGGCAAAAGTAGAT
>JAAETJ010000573.1 GCA_024228495.1 bacterium
AGGTCACAGACCCATAAAATATATCTGTCACCGCGCAAAACCTATCTCCGCTATTGGCGATGATTCAGACAAACATTTTCCCACAGAGCATGTTCCCAAAGTACCAATAACCGCCTCACCTTGATTTAATCTCAACGACAGGTATGCGGACAAAGTGTCTATAGTGAGCTTAATTCATTTTCCAACTTGCGACATCAAATTTATGGCAGAAAAGTGCGAAAAGGCGATATTCAACATCCTGTTGAAGACCCTCTCGTCACTGGGATGTGACGTTTTGCACTCTCGCAGTCAGCGTGAGGTGTTAACTTATCAGGAATGAGAACTTGATGTCCCCTCACTCAATGACTGGAGATTAGCCATGAAACTGCTTAGCCTGATGATTTCCGCCGGTGTCACTATGATGTTCCTGATGGCGTTTGTCGGCAACAACATTGCAGAAGCCGCCAACACCAAACGTTCGCCGCGGGTGGTGACGATGCACCCTATAATCGTGGGGAAAACCGACTTTCCGCTCCCCAACTCTTTAAGGGTCCCAGGGTATGCTAAGGGCCACGAGAGGATTTTGCGATATCACCACCGCGGCGGCCCGCCCGAAGATTTTTGGAGTAATCTGGAAAAGGGGTGTAAACGACGGCGGTGCAAAAAGTAGACCACGGTAGCGGCGGGATATTCCTGCTGCGGGCGGCGTAAAAGTCGTCCACTTTTTATCGCCCTGAAGTCCTTGTGGTCGTACAGTAGCGCGCCTTCAGTACGAGCGCCCTTGAAGAAACAATTGCCAGAGCACCAATTGCGGCGGAAGTGCTATTATGGCGAGGCTACTTTTCGTTTTTAGGCAGAGATTGTTTAGGGTCAATATTGACCGTCAAGCGCCTGTCAAACTGTCCAAATAGCGACGTGATCAAATCGGTAACAAAGGGCTCAGAGCTGCCGACCGCACATTTAAGCAAAATGGCAACCCAGGGTCATCCTCTGCCTGACAGGTGGGGGACCAATAGTGTCGGCTTACTTGTTTACAGCCCCCCAAGCCCTGGGTATCTGATCCGGCAAGGCTGCAA
>JAAETJ010000574.1 GCA_024228495.1 bacterium
CATTCCCCACTACACCGTCCCAGCATACTGGGGTTTCATTAGCTTGCTAATGATTATACCAATCGCATTTAAGATTAACCTATGTGCGCCCATTGTCTCATTCCGATGCTGGTGATTGTTTCAGGTTGGGCGATGAGATTGTTCCAGGCTCAGCAACCTGCATCAATGATGGCTTCGTAGGTTTCGAAGACGCTGTTTGAAAGCCAGTTTTCACGCATGTACTGCCAGATGTTCTCAACCGGGTTCAGTTCCGGCGATCGCGATGGCAGCAGAATGATAGTGAGATTATCTGGCACGATGAGCTTGCCTGTCGTGTGCCAGCCAGCCCGGTCCATAAGAACAACGCCGTGAGCGTTTGCGGCGACGGTTTTGCTGATCTCATTGAGGTGCAACTGCATGGCTTCGGTATTGGCCCACGGCAGCATCAGCGCAGCCCCGGTGCCACGCTTTGGGCAGATGGCGCCAAACAGATAGGCGTTTTGATAGCGCTGATCAGCCGGCAAGCGAGGGCGGGTGCCTTTCTTTGCCCAGATACGGCACCGCCCATTTTTCTGGCCGATCCTTGCTTCATCCTGCCACCAGATTTCTATTGATGTGCCTTTCGGCAAATCGGCTATGTGCGCTGCAAGCGTGTTGGCAAAGTTTTTTTGAAAGCCTTGATAACCCGCTCATCCTGCTTTGGGTGTTGCGGACGGCCGGAGATGCGCGAAAAACCCAGTTTCCTCAGCAGATAGGCAACCGCCCGTTCCTTGTAAACAACACCAAAACGTTCCTCGATAAGCTCTTGAAGATCGCGGCAGCGCCAACGAACCAGACCGGTGGCAGCCGTGTCAGGGCCAGCCGCGACGATGGCCTCAAGCTCATTCATTTGCTCTTCATTCAACCGCCGCCTGGCACCCGGCGCTTTACGGTCCACAAGACCGTCCGGGCCAGCGGCATTGAAACGGTGAACCCAGTCACACAGGACCTGACGATCCATGCCGCCGATCCGTGCCGCCTCTGACCGATTCATACCGTCATAAACGGCTGCAATCGACAATAAGCGACGGCTTTGTTTGGCATCCCTACATCGCTTGGTAAGCAAGCGAAGATACCGCGCATCAAAATCAACTCGAAGTTCAACAACTGCAGGCATGGCAAATCTCCTTTGCCACCTTGAATCAGAAAGAAACTGATTTGCATACCCCTACTGAGTCAAACTCAAATGCGATTGGTATAACAAGGGGGGTGAGCGTCCGGGGAATCCCACCTAACGCGATCGCTTGTCACGCGGTAGTGTCCACATATCGCTAATGGACATTAAGGGGTTAGGATCTGGCCATTAACGAGTTCGCCGATCTTGGAGTGATGGTGTTCGTCCGGGGAACCCCACCTAACATGATCGTC
>JAAETJ010000575.1 GCA_024228495.1 bacterium
GGCGCCCGGAACGGTGGTTATTCTCGACAACCTGTCGACCCACAAGAGCCTACGCGCCGCACAAGCTCTCAAAAAGCACGGGTGCTGGTTCCTGTTCCTGCCACCCTATTCGCCTGACCTCAATCCCATCGAAATGGCCTTCGCCAAACTCAAGGCGCACCTCAGGTGCATCGGCGCACGGACATTCGATACTCTTATCGAAGCAATCGGCGATATCTGCCACCTCTTCGAACCAGACGAATGCAGAAACTTCCTTAAGGCTGCCGGATATGTCTCATATTAAATGCAAAACGCTTTAGAGAAAGCGAGCGCCAGAAACACAAAAGTCATTCAAGGAACGTGCCAGCCAAGTGGCTGAAAAGTAAAGATACATCCACCGCAGCATTTCGGCATATGCCGAACCAATGCCAGAAGCGCAAAGGCAAAATTGAAGAACATCGAAAGGACATAACGACATGGAAAACGCTCTTAACGAAACTTAATCTGAGTTAGTTCGATTATCGGCAATGCCCAAGACACCATTGGCCGGAGCCATTCGCTATGCCCTGACACGGATGAAGCGTTTGCGGCCCTATCTGGAAAACGCTTTTCTGGAACTCGATAACAATTCCGCCGAGCGATCCATGATGCCGATTGCCCTTGGACGGAAAAACTCTCATGACCGTTGTCAAGATTTTGGACGCACTTTGCCCGCCGCCTTTACGACGTCTGTTGATATATTGCCGATGGGCTGGTGCAGACGCTCGCCGACCATGTGTTCGTGCTGCACAACGGGCACCTTCTGGCCGAAGGCACCGTCGAGGATATTCAGTGCAACGCGGCCGTGCA
>JAAETJ010000576.1 GCA_024228495.1 bacterium
AGCAAAAAAATGCAATGGGGTCCCGTTGCATTTTATCCCCCCCAAAAGGGAGCACAGATTGCGGGATCTGTGCTCTTTTTTTGTGGGCAAAGCAACTTGCTGCTCGCCAGAAAAGCGACGGTGTTGATCGGTCCGCTATGATAGCGAAACCGCTGCAGGATTTAGCAGGAGTTGCTGTGAGGTCCCAAAATATCATGGTGTAGCCAAAACTGCCGGTAAGGGCGCGCCGGTCTGGGGTGGGTAGGGGTATGGTTCGTGCAGGCCTGCCATGACCGATCAGGTTAAACATCCCTGAATGGGATTTTCTTTGCTTCTGTGTGGTCCATTTCGCGGAGGGAGTCTTCGGCGCCGAGCGTGACGAGCTATAAGGATTATCTGGTTTGGCAAGAGTGGTCTCAAAACCAAGAAGAAGCGATCCAGCAGCCAACATCAAATTGAGGAAAGTGGCCGCGCTGGCAAGAATAATTTTTCTGAGCCTGTTCAGCGCATAGATAGGACGGGCATCATCGACTGTTCGAGTCTGAGAAGTTATTTCGTGGCATGTGGATGCTTGTTCCTATCACGACGTGGCTATTCAGCAGGTTGCCGAGCATCCGTCGTGCCCTGTTTTTCTTCACTTTTTTCGACCTCTTCGAGCCACAGGCTATGTTGCTCAAGCGCCCAGTTTCGATCAGCCTGGCCGGTTTTCATATTCTGAAAACTTCCTTCCATACCAATCGTGCCAAGATAGATATGGGCGAGGACGACGACGATCATGATGATGCCGATAATGGTATGCCAGGTCTGGGCAAATTGCATGTTGTGAATGCCAAGTTCTCCCGGCAGAAGCTGTATCTGGAAGGGAAGCAATAGTGCAAGCCCGGTAATGCTGATGGCGACACCGCCAAGAATAGTAATCCAGAACACGATTTTTTCACCGAAATTGAATTTGCGAGAAGGGGGATGCGATCCTTTTGAGAGCAGACCGCCAGCCTTGGCAATCCATCCTATATCGTCTTTAGAGAACAGATTGTCTCTGACCCATGCGATGAAGATCCAGACGATGCCGATGACAAAGGCAAAGGCTACAAAATCATGCAGATATTTGCCGGTCCCCGCAATGGTCGCAAAGAGTTCGTCGCCCAATAAGGGTTTGAGCAAATAGCGCCCATAGAGCATATTGAGGCCGGTGATGGCCAATATGATAAACGCGCCTGCATTGAGCCAGTGGCCGGTGCGTTCAAATTTACTAAAACGCTGAATTGTCACATTGCTCATGCCGCGTTCAATGCGAATGGTGCCGCGAAGTAAATAATATAGCAACAGGGTACCTATCATTCCAAGAATGGTCCAGGAGGAATACTTGTAGAGATCATTATTTCGAAATTTCATCCAGCTATCGCCCGCTGATTGTATGAGCACACCGGCTTTTTTATCGGGAATAGAGACGGTGCCCTTGATATTACGACGCATTACGCGCCACAGATCGGTTTGTGAGCGGTTGCCAAGTGTCTTGCCGGGTACAAAACCACCAGGCGTTTTTTGTTTTGCCTGCGATGTGGATTTTTCGGGTAGTGCATTGGTTATTGCATTGGCAGGTGGGCGAACGGATGACGCCTCAATATTTGTCGTGAAGGACACAAGAAAGGTAATCAAGAATAGAAAAAAACCGGCAATCCAACTGCTTGATTGAAGGAAGTTTAGCGTCAACTTTGTGTGCGAACAGGTGCTATGTCCCATGATCAAGGTTCCTTCTTCTTCGCTCTCAATGGTGCACGATGCTCCACCCCATCTCAAAAAGATATGGGGTGGAGCGTTTTTATCGGGAAGGGGCTTTATCGGCCGCCACTTTGACCGGGATATGCACGACCCCAACCCCAGGCACCAGAGCCAAACCCGCGCGACACAACACGTTCGCGGTAAGTATCGGCAACCTTGTCACCATCTCCTGCCAGCAGGGCTTTGGTGGCGCACATTTCTGCACATAGGGGAAGCTTGCCTTCAGCCAAGCGGTTACGTCCATATTTCTGGAATTCGGCCGCTGAGTTGTCATCTTCAGGGCCACCAGCACAAAAAGTGCATTTATCCATTTTTCCGCGCGAGCCAAAATTGCTGGCTTGCGGGAATTGGGGCGCGCCAAAGGGACAGGCATAGAAGCAATAACCACAGCCGATGCACAGATCCTTGGAATGAAGGACAACGCCATCATCCGTCTGGTAAAAGCAATCGACAGGGCAAACAGCCATGCAGGGCGCATCAGAGCAATGCATGCAAGCGACCGAGATCGAACGCTCGCCCGGCTTGCCATCATTGATAGTAACAACCCGTCGGCGGTTGATACCCCAAGGGACTTCGTTTTCGTTTTTACAGGCTGTGACACAGGCGTTGCATTCAATGCACCGTTCGGCATCACAGAGGAATTTCATTCTAGCCATAATAACGTCTCCTCTTATGCTTTGGTGATTTTGCACAGGGACGCCTTCGTCTCCTGCATCTGGGTAACACTGTCATAACCATAAGTCATCGCCGTATTGGCAGCTTCACCAAGGACGTATGGATCTGCGCCTTCAGGATATTTCGAGCGCAAGTCCTTACCCTGGAAATGACCGCCAAAGTGGAACGGCAAGAAGGCGACGCCCTGACCAACGCGTTCGGTGACAAGGGCTTTGACCTTGATCTTGCCCTTTTCTGGTCCTTCAACCCAAACCATCTGACCATCTCTGACACCCATATCATTGGCATCAGACAGGTTGATCTCAACAAACATGTCTTGTTGCAGCTCAGCCAGCCATGGATTGGATCTGCTTTCATCACCGCCACCTTCATATTCAACCAGACGCCCCGTAGTCAGGATGATCGGATAGTCTTTCGAATAATCGACCTCCTGAATGGACGCGTAGCGGGTCGGCAGGCGATAGGCCTGTTTATCGCTATAGGTTGCATATTTGGGTAACAGGTCGCGTCTGGACGTATAGAGCGGTTCGCGATGAAGTGGCACAGGGTCAGGGAAGTTCCAGACCACGGTCCTCGCTTTGGCGTTCCCAAATGGTGCACAACCATGCTTGATGGCGACCCGCTGTATGCCACCCGACAGATCGGTTTTCCAGTTGGTCTTGTCACCGGCAACCTTCTCGATGGCTTCTTTTTCGTCCGCTGTCAGATCCCCGTCCCAGCCGAGTTTTTTCAGCATGGCCATGCTGAACTCGGGATAACCGTCCTTGATTTCGGATCCAACTGGATAGGACGAACCCTCCAGCGTCCCTTCGGCAAGCAAATTCTCACCGCCCCATTTGTCAGGAGCCTTGACACCAAATCTGGCTCGGAAACTAAGGCCGCCTTCGGCAACTGGTGAAGAAGGGTCATACAGGTTGGGAGTACCTGGATGTTTCATCTCTCCAGTGCCCCAGCAAGGCCATGGCAAACCATAAAACTCACCATCGGCCGGACCGCCCTTGGCTTGAAGAGTGGTCTTGTCGAAGGTGTGCTGATGAGCCATGTGCAGCTTCAACCGCTCTGGCGTTTGGCCGGTATAACCAATGGTCCACATACCCTTGTTATATTCGCGGGTAATGTCTTCGATCAACGGCTCGTCATTGGTCACCTTGATATGCTTGAACATCTCCTTGTCCATGCCAAACTTTTTTGCAAATTTGTACATGATCGTATGATCTGGGAGAGATTCAAAAATGGGATCAATAATTTTTTCCCGCCATTGCAAGGACCTGTTTGAAGCTGTGATCGAGCCATAGGTTTCATACTGGGTCGCTGCTGGTAGCAGATAGACGCCGTCTTTGCGATCATGCATAACCGCGGATACCGTTGGGTATGGATCAATGACCACCATGAGATCTAGTTTCTCCATGGCTTTTTTCATATCATTGCCTCGGGTCTGTGAATTGGGAGCATGTCCCCAGAACACCATGGCACGAAGATTGTCTTTTTGATCAATCTTGTCCTTGTTTTCCAACACGCCATCAATCCAACGTGACACCGGGATGCCCTTGGAGTGCATCATCTTTTCGCTCTGGAACCGGCCCATGAGATAATCATAGCTGGTGTCCCAAACTCTGGACCAATGCTTCCAGGAGCCTTTTTTGAGGCCGTAGTAGCCAGGCAGCGTGTGCGAGAGAACACCAAAATCGGTGGCCCCTTGTACATTGTCATGACCGCGGAAAATATTGGCACCACCACCGGCCTTGCCAATATTGCCAAGGGCAAGCTGCAAGATGCAGTAGGCTCTGGTATTATTGTTGCCGGTTGTATGCTGCGTACCACCCATGCACCAGATCAGCGTTCCTGGGCGATTATCGACCAGCGTGCGAGCAACGCGTTTTAATTGTGAGCCGGGAACGCCTGTGACTTGCTCTACTTCTTCCGGGTTCCATTTTTTGACTTCGTCGCGAATATGATCCATGCCCCAGACGCGTTGGCGGATATATTGCTTGTCTTCCCATTTATTCTCAAAAATATGGTAGAGAATACCCCAGATCAGAGCCACATCAGTGCCGGGACGAAAGCGTACATATTCCGTGGCATGAGCGGCCGTTCTTGTGAAACGTGGGTCACAAACGATAAGAGCCGCGTTATTTTGCTCTTTGGCTTTCATTAAATGTTGCAAGGCAACCGGATGTGCTTCGGTGGGATTTGATCCAAACAGGATCATGCTTTTTGAATTGTGAATGTCATTATAGGAGTTAGTCATGGCTCCGTAGCCCCAGGTGTTGGCAACACCGGCGACCGTCGTTGAATGACAGATCCGCGCCTGATGGTCCCCATTATTGGTTCCCCAATAGGCGTAGAATTTACGGAACAGATAAGCCTGCTCGTTATTGTGTTTGGCAGATCCGAGCCAATAGACACTATCTGGTCCAGAGGTCTCGCGAATATTCAGCATTTTGTCGCCGATCTCGTCGATCGCCTTGTCCCAGCTGACTTTTTTCCACTTACCGCCTTCAAGTTTCATTGGATATTTGAGACGACGCTCGCCATGAGCATGCTCACGAACCGACGCTCCTTTGGCACAATGGGCTCCCAGATTAAACGGGCTGTCGAAACCAGGTTCTTGTCCGATCCAGACGTTGTCTTGTACTTCCGCGATCACAGAGCAACCAACCGAACAATGTGTGCAAACCGACTTTTTAATCTCGATATTGCCTTGGCCTTCGCCTGCTGCTTCCGCTTTTTGTACGCGCCCGGCGCTCAATGCAGTTGCGGCGACCAGACCAGTTGCTGCAAGGCCGGAGCCGCGCAAAAATGTCCGTCGGTCTACGACACTCTTTTCTGTTTGTGTCAGGGTAGACGACAATCGGGGGCCGTTCGCAACCCCGTTTATCTTCTTCCGTAGCATGGGACTTTCCTCTCAATAATTGTGATACCAGAATGGGGTTCTAGTATGACTTGTTGGATGAAATTAGAATTTTGCCAGTTCGTAGTAACGTTTCACGTGGTCCGTTTCGCGATATCCAGAACCTTTTGCTTTGTCGTTAGGAAGCTCACTTGCACTTGCAACACCGCCAAGGGCCGAGGCGACCCCAACCGTTGTTCCCAATCCCGCGAGCTTTAAAAAGCCTCGCCGCCCTATTGGATCTTTTTTGGGGGGGGCGTGTTGTTTGGTTTTCACTGTCGGACTCCTTTTCTTTTTGGTTATGTTCGTCAGAACAATTGTCCAGCGATGCGCTGGCTCTCAGTATCAACTCATTGAAAACGCCTGCTCCTCGATTTCAAGAAACAAGCGTCCAACGGCGCCGACTGGCTTATAGAAGTTGGCTGTTTTGGCCGCTTCCAGATCTTTGAAAAAATGTGAAGCCCAAGGTGATAAATGGGTGCGGAAGAATTTGTGCTGTTGCTCTAGAGTGGAAGCTTCGCCATATTCGCCCAATATCAACCCGGCCATGATCTCAAGCAGGGTGCTGATATGATCCTCGGGCTCGCTGAGGTCGGGCTGTTTGGCGATTCCCAGATCTCTAAGATCCTGGCGTAATCTGACCAGCGGTTTTTCGTTTAAAAATCCGGTCAGATAGTAAGAGGCGTGGGGCACAAGTTCGCCGCGCCCAACACCAATAAACAGCTGCGAATATTCATCTTCGATCTGGTCGGGATTGGCTCGTGAGGCGTGACGTGACACTGTGCCAAGTGCCTCACCAAGCGGTGTTTCCTCTGACCCAAGTTCGGTCAGTAGCGTTAATTCTTGTTGCTGTGGAGTGCGCCCGAGCAAAACGGCGAGTGTACGATAAAGTGCTGCTCGCATAACATCTTCGGACGGTACGTCAATCTTGGCAAGGCTCTGATAGGCTGCAGTGTCGGAGTGTGGATCGGGAGTAGTTTGCATAAAATCCAGACTTTCGGAAAGATCTAAATTTGTACGCGTTCCGGGCCGTATGAACTTTTTGAACCGACGCGCCAATATTGTTCTGACTATGCGCCTCGCCAAGTACAAATGCAAGTTGATTTGCAGCATAATTACAGTATTAAAACATTCAATTGTTCAGATGTTAATTGGTCTGGATATTCGCGTGGACCAATTAAAAGGAAACTTTGAGCCAGATCAATGATTTTTGCTTTATTGTCCATTCTTGATCGTATATCGTAAGCTCACGAATTAATCCCAATGTGTCGATAATCTGTACTGTGTGGGAGACCTCATTGAATATACCCTTGCCAAACCAACAAACGGACAGTGGGCTGATCGATCCGTTCGGTCGCGCCGTCACTTATTTAAGAGTGTCAGTGACAGATCGTTGCGATTTTCGCTGTACCTATTGTATGGCCGAGAACATGACGTTTCTTCCGCGCAAAGAACTTTTGAGCCTTGAGGAGCTTGATCGCATTTGCTCCTGTTTTGTTGGCAAGGGTGTTAGGAGACTGCGCCTGACTGGTGGCGAACCGCTGGTGCGTCGTAATATCATGTGGCTGATCAAACGATTGTCCCGTCATCTTGACAGTGGCAAGCTCGAAGAGCTGACGCTTACCAGCAATGGCAGCCAACTCGAGAAATATGCCAAGGAGCTTTTCTCTTGCGGTGTACGACGGGTCAATATTTCTCTCGATACACTTGACCCCGCCATCTTCAAAGACATTACCCGGCGCGATCATTTCGGCAAAATCATGCGCGGTATTGATGCTGCGCAAGAGGCCGGGTTGCTCATCAAGATCAATATGGTTGCTCTGAAAAACCTCAACGAGCATGAAATTGCGACAATGGTTCGTTGGTGCCATGAGCGTGGCATGGATCTGACTTTAATTGAAACCATGCCGATGGGGCAAGTGGATGGCGACCGCTATGACAATTATCTGCCGCTTTCAACGGTCAAGGAACAGTTGCGCGAAAACTGGACCCTCACGCCCCTTGATTATCGAACCGGCGGCCCGTCGCGATATTATGAAGTCGAACAAACCGGTGGCAAGCTTGGCTTCATTACGCCGCTTAGTCATAAATTTTGTGAAAGCTGCAACCGAGTTCGACTGACCTGTACCGGTATTTTATATATGTGCCTGGGCCAGGATGACGCCAAGGACCTGCTGACGCCGTTGCGCTCCTCAGGACATGATCTGGCCTTGCGTGCAGCGATTGATGAAGCAATCTCACTCAAACCAGAGGGGCATGATTTTCATATTGACCGGCGCAATCAAAAACCTGCAATGACGCGCCATATGAGTGTAACAGGTGGATAGTTGATACCAACCGAGGAAGAGTTTGAACTTGTATGGACGAATTCACTCTAAGACCTGATCCGCTTGACAAGAGCCTCTCGGTGAGTGTTGAGGGATTTGATCAAAACGACAACAGTGTCACCACCACGGTTGTTGTTGAGCGGCCTCTCACTTTGTTCCTGAATGCTCAGGAAATCGTCACTATGATGACTATCGGTGATTATCCCGATCTGCTGGCGGTCGGCTATTTGCTCAATCAGAACATGTTGAAATCAGATGATGAGATCATGGCGATTGAGCATGACAAAGACCTTGGTGTCATTGTTGTGCGGACCAAACGCAAAACCAATTACGAAGAAAAACTGAAGAAGAAAACCCAGACGTCGGGCTGTGCACAGGGCACAGTATTCGGTGACTTGATGGAAGAATTTGAAGATGTGGCACTGAACGAGCAGGCGTGCGTTCGTACCTCGTGGCTGTATGAGCTGCAAAACAAGATCAATCGCTCGCCCTCTCTTTATTTGAGCGCTGGCGCCATCCATGGTTGCGTCCTGTGTAAAAAAGACAAGCCCTTGCTCTATGTCGAAGATGTGGGACGTCATAATGCGGTGGATAAAATCGCCGGCTATATGTTTCTCAATAAAACAGAGCCGCACGACAAACTGTTTTATACCACAGGCCGATTGACCAGTGAGATGGTCATCAAAACCGTTAAAATGGGTATTCCAGTGCTCTTGTCGCGTTCGGGTTTTACCGCATGGGGGGTCGATTTGGCAAAGCAGTCCGGGCTGACTCTGATCGGTCGTTTGCGCGGTGCACGCTTTATGGTGCTGGCTGGCAAAAGCCGCATGATCTATGATTTGAAGCCGGACAAATTGCCAACTGAATCGACTAAGCATCAACAAAAATCGGGTCAGGAGAAGGATGTTTCCTGAAACCCAAGTGAAGAGAGATCAACCTCTATGACCAGAACAACGAAAGAGGTTGTCGGTATAGTATTGGCCGGAGGACAAGCACGGCGCATGGGGGGTGGCGACAAATGCTTTCTGGAGATCGGCGGCCAGAGTTTGCTGGCTCGTACTATAGATCGGCTTTCGCCACAAGTTTGTGATCTTGTCATTAACGCCAATGGGGACGCGGCACGTTTTGCCTCTTTTGAGCATCCTGTCGCGAAAGATACCATTGAAGGTTTCGTGGGGCCGCTGGCAGGGGTTTTGGCCGGAATGCGCTGGGCGCAAAGCCATGCTCCAGATGTTCCTTTTATCCTCACTGCCGCCTCGGATACCCCTTTTTTCCCCCGTGATCTCACGCAGCGATTATTGCAAGGTGCGGGAAATGGCAAGTTGAGCATTGTTCTTGCTGCTTCGAACGGGCGTGTGCATCCGGTATTTGGGCTATGGCCTGTGGCGCTTGCCAATGATTTGGATGAAGCGCTGGTTTCGGGCTTGCGAAAAATTCTCGATTGGACCGATATGCACAAGATGGTCGAGGTGGTGTTTGAGACCGATGCAGCGCAGATTGATCCATTCTTTAACGTCAACTGTCCAGAAGATTTGGCCAAAGCCGAATTGATCGCAGAGAGTATTTTATGACAAATCCACGCTTAATCGGCATAGTCGGTTGGAAAAATTCGGGTAAAACAACGCTGGTTGCACGTTTGGTTGAAGAGTTTTGTGCGCGTGGGCTCAAGGTTTCGGCGATTAAACACGCTCACAATCAATTTGATATTGATCATAAAGGGCGGGACTCGTGCCATATGCGCGAGGCTGGAGCCTACCAGATCGCGCTCGTTTCGCAACGGCGATGCGCTTTGATGACTGAATTGCGCGGAGAAGAGCCACCAACCCTTGCACAGATCATCGATAGTCTCGATGTATGCGATCTCATTCTTGTGGAAGGTTACAAAAAAGAGAAGCACATCAAAATAGAGGTGCGGGGGGAGGGAGCAATCAAACAGCAGGCGCTGGCGCCAAGCGATCCCTCAATCATTGCGGTCGTGACTCAGTCAGGAACGGCGAAGGATACTCTTCCTTGCTTTAATCGAATTAAGGTAACGCAAATTGCCGATTTTATTGCGGATAAATGTGAACTTGACCTAGTTCCCGCAAAATAACCGGATCAGCTTCAGGACGTCTCGATTATCTCTTGAAGTGTATTAGTTGCGACTTGATCTGACACCGTTTCCTCGGCTATATCATTCGCTTCATGATCGCCCAGCTCTTCATCCTTAGGGACTTCACTATCCGTATCATCTGCGGAAGCGACTTGAACTTCTTCGTTAGCTGCTCTTTTCTTTTCTTCCTCGGCGGTCATGTATCCTTTGCCCATGTTCCAGGCTGATTCAATGGCCTTGGTCATCGGTTCTACAATCGTAAAATCCTCATCATAATCATTCAGGCCATCCAGATTGGCGAACACCGGGTCGGAGTTCCATAGAGCACGTAACGCCTTTCGTTTGACAATATCGGGGACATTCCTGGCCATGAACTGTGTATAGTCGCTGTCATAGTCGAGCGCGTCAAAATCAATGTTGGCAAATTTCTCGGTATCAATTTCGTCTTCGGGGGGCAGGGCTGCTTGCTGTTCCACGTTCTTTTCATCCGGTTGTTCGGAAAGCTCGCTTGGCTGCGCAGATTGCAGCATTGTACCGGGATCGCTTACGATTTCATCGGGCGCATCAGAAGTTATTTTCCCCTCCTGTACCAGTATTTTTCGTTGCGACCATCGCGAAAGCGGGCTGTCAGCTTTTTTTGTCGTCATTATTGATGCTCCCGCTCATGCGTTGCTTTGTTTCAAAAATGGGTTCCTGACCAAATTTGTGTTCCTGGACATCAAGCTTGTCACGTTTGCGCTTGCGGAATTTCTCTTCTTGATGATGTTCGGCGATAAAGGCAGTTATCTGGTCAAGAAGGACATCTGGCAAAGGGATGCGCTCAACAATATCTTCGCCTGTATCCAGATAGTCCTGAGCTTCGAACGGTGAAGCGGTAACGAGATGGACTTCGAGGGGGACATCCTCACTGGTTTCCTCGGATGCATCATCATCGCTGTCATCATTTTCACGCAAGATCACATAAATCGAGGGTTCTTTGTCATTGATGTTGGAGAGATAGGATTCTGTTTCGCCTCGGAACAATTGCAGCTCTGAAGAGACGATATAATGGGTGGATTTCTCGCTACTTGATAACTTCTTCCAACAGATCTCGGAGGGGAATTCGAGGGCGATGCCATTGGCCTTCCAGATATGATCGACCCAGGGATTGTCGAAGACTTCTTTGGCCATAATAACGCCGATTGGTATTGTTTTTGAGCGCTTCATTATACTACCATCTCTCCAATCGCTATGATAAGTTAGACCTGAAAGTACTTTGTAAATCCTACAAAAATATAGGCCAATGTACAAGGGCAATACAGCAAGGACCCTCAAAATGACTACTGAAAAGCTCGCAAGAAAGCTGCTCATTTGTAATTGCGATCAAACCATGCCGCTAAACGGCGCAAAACTTTCTGTGGCGCTTGATTTACCGAGTGAACTGTTTATCAATTCTTCCTTGTGCCGCTCGCAAATCGATAATTTTCGCTCTGCTCTCAAGAAAAATGAGGGATTGCTGGTTGCCTGTACGCAAGAGGCACCATTGTTTCGCGAAATTGCCAGTGAAGAAGACGGGTGCGGCGAGGATAATGTCAGTTTCGTCAATATTCGTGAATTGGCTGGCTGGTCGGACGAAGCTGAAAAGTCACAGCCAAAAATGGTTGCGCTCATTGAAGCCAGTGATTTGAAAGGCCAACCTACCCGATTGATGACGCTCCGCTCAAGCGGCAATTGCCTTGTATATGGGGGAGGGCAGATAGTTTACGATACGGCTCTTAAATTGTCGCAGCGACTGAGCGTCATCCTTGTTCTCTCCGACCCCGATGATTTAATTGTCCCGGCGACCAATCTGTTTCCCATGGCCATTGGTAAAATTGAAAAACTGCAGGGGGCGCTTGGTCGATTTAAAATATCGCTCAAAGATTATGCGACGGCCGCTCCATCTTCTCGTAGCGAGCTATCTTTTGGCAATGATCGTACTTCGATGGAGCTCTCTTGCGATCTCGTGTTTGATCTTTCGGGAGAGCACCCTTTGGTTACGAGTGCCGTTTCACGCGATGGCTATTTTCGAGTTGATCCAAGCCAGGCGGCGGAAATAGCCAGCACCATGTACGAGATATGCGATTTTGTCGGAGAGTTCGAAAAGCCGATATATGTGGACTATGAAAAGGAGATCTGTGCTCACGGGCGCAGCGGCAAGGTTGGCTGTACGAAATGTCTCGATCATTGCCCCGCATCGGCCATTACCAGCGCCGGGGATTTTGTGCTTATCGATGGTGGCGTTTGTGGGGGCTGCGGAAATTGTCATGCCTTGTGCCCAACAGGCGCCATTCAATATTCCTATCCGCGACTTGATGATCTCGTCACACGCATCCAGCAACTGTTAAAGTCCTATAAGGCCGCCAGGGGCAGTCATCCTGCTTTGCTTTTTTGTGATGAAGCTCATGGCCTGCCAATGATCAGCGCCATGTCGCGCTATGGCAAAGGATTGCCCGCCAATGTGCTACCGGTGTCCTTACATTCTGTACTGTCGCTTGGTCACGAAACTTTACTGGCGGCATTTGGAGCAGGTGCGAGCCATGTGAAGGTGCTGGTGCCCCCGGCAAGGCGCGAAGAGCTGAGCGCTCTCAATGATCAGATCGGCCTTTGCAATAGCGTGTTGGAGGGGCTTGATTTTGTTGCCAACCCGCAAGTCGACATGCGTGCCCAGGTGCTCATCGAGCAAGACCCATTTGTACTTGAGGCAGCTTTATATGAGTTGCCATCGAACGACCCCATAGGGGCCAATCTATTCACCGCGACGGGCAGCAAGCGTGATATTGCCCATATGGCCTTTAACAGCCTGTTTGAAGCCTCATCCTTGGCCAATGAGCAGATGGAACTGCCCGGCGGGGCGCCCTATGGTATCATTCAAGTAGACAGTGCCAGTTGTACATTATGCCTTGCTTGCGTTGGCAGCTGTCCAGCCCATGCTCTGCTTGATGGAGTCGAACAACCCCAATTGCGTTTCCATGAACGAAATTGCGTGCAGTGCGGCTTGTGCGCAGCAACCTGTCCGGAAAATGCTATCACGCTCGCCCCGCGTTATAATTTTTCCCGGAATGTGCAATCTGCAGTTGTTCTACATGAGGATGAGCCGTTGGACTGCATCCGCTGTAACGAACCGTTTGGCTCCAAGCGTGCCATTGAGCGGGTCTCATCCATTCTGGCAGGCAAAAACCCCATGTTCCAAACCAGTTCACAGCTGGATTTGCTGAAAATGTGTGATGATTGCCGTATTATTTCGCAGTCAGAATCCAGCGATAATCCTATGGCCATGGGAGAGGTGCCACGGGTACGCACAACAGAAGAATATCTGAACAGTGTTAGTTCGGATACAGAGGAAAGTTGAGCTAGCTGATGTCGTCAAGGAGTTTGAATTGGTTGACGAGAAAGAGGGTTTTGGTCCTGCCGCTTGGTAATTCAATCAACAGGTTTCCACTATCATCGATGCCGGTGGGTTTGCCGGTAATCATTTCACCATTCAGTTCAAACTGACGAGCGTCGTTTGCTGGCTCAATGCGCAAGCCCCACATTCTTTGATAGCTGGCAAGGCCGTCATTTTGCCAGCCATTGATGGCTGCGAGTAAATGCCGACACAGGCTTTCTATCAGATCATTTGATGTTAGCTCAGGACATCCCTCTTCGCCAAGCGTCGTGAACTCAGGATTTTCACCGGGTTCTTTGTCAGCTGGATCATGAAGCAGTCTTATGGAAAATCCAATGACGAGCTTATCAGGGATTTTGTCGACATCAGTAGTGCTGATCGCGCAACGTGCCACAGCGACTTTTGCTCCGTTGGCACGTATTTGATTAGGCCAGTCATACGTGATGGCAACCTTGGGCGGGGCTAGTGTGGCCACACTGTTGCCAAGCGCATCCAGGGCAACCGGCAATATCTGGCAGGCTTTTGTGGACTTGTCTTCCGGCTCAAGGACGATGGCCAGATTGACATGAAAATCATCTATCCTCCAAAATATATCACCAGCGTCAGCCTTTTGTTTTGCTGCCAGCTTGCAGGCCGTTTCAAAACTGTCTTCCTCCAGCAGCAATGCATGCCCGGTAAGCAAAGAGGGAAGTGTTGGAAATGAGGACATGGGCGGTGACTATCGTTTCAATTACGGGAGGGAGCCAAGGTCATGAGCAAGCCAAACAAGATTCAGGCTCAGGACAAATCAATGTTACCTTCAATGACGTGATTAAGGTCAGTACCTTCTGCCGTGAGGACCATCTTCATTTTCAAGGAACCGCTCTGCCCGTCACCAAGTGCATTGATTGTCTCTTCAATCTTTTTTTGTGATGTGACACCGACCTGTTTGAGAAATTTACGGATAGCCATGTTCAGTTTATCTTCATCCACGCCTGTTACTCCTGTTCTTGTTTTGAATGATTGCTATTTGTTTATAGGTTCGTTTCGGTACTGTTTCAATTTTAATTCAGCGCTTTTAATGTAAAGCAGACAATTATTATGGATTTTCTGTTAACCATGATTAATAATAATATGGGCTGTTACAGAACTCTTGCGACGTTAAAATGACGGCAAGTTGATCATTTGCCGGGAGTGAAATAGGCTATACACAGCTTTTAAAAGCTGTAAGATCAAGTAACATCAGTCCAGTATGAGGAACGTCTGTGGGAGATTTTGCACAAGCATTTCAGATAGCGTTCAATTTGCTCTGGTCAATGGACCTCGAGCTATACTCGATTGTCTATCTCTCCTTGAAAGTCTCCATTAGCGCTGTTCTAATCTCGTGTGCCATCGGGTTTGTGATTGGCGCGGCTCTGACGGTTTTCAGATTTCCCGGTCGGCGTTTCCTCCTCATTTTATTTAATGCCTTGATGGGATTGCCACCGGTTGTTGTTGGCTTGATGGTTTATATGGTTCTGTCGCGCGCGGGGCCGCTTGGCGTGCTTGGCTTGCTCTATACGCCAACCGCTATGATCGTCGCACAAACGGTGCTGATCACGCCACTTGTTGCGGCGCTTTCCGCGCAGGTTTTGCAAGAATTACATCTAGAATATGATGAGTTTTTTCGCTCATTGCAGCTATCTGCACGAGAGAAGTTGATGGCTCTTTTGTGGGAGGGGCGCTTTGGTCTGGTGACGGTGGGGCTGGCTGGCTTTGGACGCGCCATATCGGAAGTTGGAGCGGTGATGATTGTCGGTGGCAATATTAATCATATGACGCGCATCATGACCACCGCGATTGCGCTTGAAACGTCCAAGGGAACACTGGCCCTTGCATTGGCGTTGGGCATTATCCTCATTGTCATTTCCTTGTTGGTGAATACCTCTGTTGCGCTGATACGGGCCAAAGCTAGAGAAGCGATCTATGCTTGAACAAACAAACAGAACTGTGAAAAGCACTTTTGCACGACGATGCAAACCGCTGCAATTTGAAGACGTGGTCCTTGAGATCAATGGCATTACACTTATTCACCAGATCAATTGTACATTGGAGGCCAGCGGGAAAACCGTTGTGCTAGGGCCAAATGGCGCGGGCAAAAGTCTGTTTCTGCGTTTGATGACAGGTTTGATGGAGCCCACCAACGGATCGATCACCGGGGGACTTGAAGAACAAGAGGGGGCACTGACGTCATACCAGGATAATGGGGCGCCTTGTATGTCACTGGTTTTTCAAAACCCGATAATGTTGCGCCGCACAGCTTATGAAAATATCGCTTTTGTGTTGAGGCATCACCGCGTTCCAAAGCTAGAAATCGCCGGGAAGGTCGCTGCAGCGCTCTCGATAGCAAGACTTGAAACCAGAGCGCAGGTGCCGGCGCGTCGATTGTCTGGGGGGGAGCAGCAACGTCTGGCGCTGGCTCGCACCTTGATTATCAATCCGCATGCCTTGCTGCTCGACGAGCCAACGGCAAGTCTTGATCCCTTGTCGACCTCCATCGTCGAAGATATGATAGAGCAGGCCGATGGTATGGGCACAAAAATAGTGTTCGTCACCCACGATATAAAACAGGCCAAGCGCATGGCGGATGATATCTTGTTTATCCATGAAGGTAGGGTGCTGGCCCACAAATCAAAACGGGACTTTTTCAAGGATCCCGGCAGCAAACAGGCGCAGGCCTATCTTGATGGTCGCGTGCTAGAAAAATAGATTGTTCACAAATAGGAGCTCGAGAATTGGACAAGCAAACGCAAACAGAAATTGAAGCCGCCGCCTATCGTGGACTGGTGGAGCATTTACGTAAACGCACTGATGTGCAAAATATCGACTTGATGATCCTTGCTGGCTTTTGTCGTAATTGCCTGGCCAAATGGGTCAAGAAAACCGCGGTCAAAAAGGGACTGGATATGGACTATGACCAGGCCCGCGAATTCGTCTATGGCATGCCATATGAAGAATATAAGCAGAAACATCAGCTGGAATCGACGCATGAACAACGCGATGCATTCAAAAAAGCCGATAAGGCCATCATAGAATAAGAATGTTGGAGACCCTGAAATGAGCAAGAGAACAATTGGTTTTGTCGGCGGCCTTGTTTGGGTATGGCTTGCATTGACGTCTATTGCGCATGCTGGCGAGCAAAAATCGATCATTGTTCAATCAACGACTTCTACCCAGAATTCTGGCCTTTTTGATTTTATACTGCCACGGTTTAAAAAGCATTCCGGCATCACCGTAAATGTCGTCGCCGTTGGTACGGGGCAGGCTTTGAAAAATGGACGTAATGGCGATGGAGATGTGTTGCTGGTGCATGCTAAATCCGATGAAAAAAAGTTCGTTTCAGATGGCTATGGCGTCAAGCGCTTTGACGTCATGTACAACGATTTTATGATTGTTGGCCCGCGCGAAGATCCAGCCGATCTGGCAGGTGAGAAAAATATTATCGCGGCGTTGAGAAAAATTTCGGCCGCCAAAGCAGTCTTTACATCAAGGGGCGATGATAGTGGCACCAATAAGAAAGAGCGGCAGCTTTGGAAGCAGGCAGGCATTGATGTCGCCAATAGCAGTGGTAGCTGGTATCGCGAAACAGGTTCTGGTATGGGCGCCACGCTCAATATAGCGGCGGGTATGAACGCCTACACACTTACAGACCGCGCCACATGGATAGTTTTTAATAATAAGGGAAACTTGAAGATCATGAGTGAGGGCGACAAGCGTTTGTTCAACCAATATGGCGTTTTGCTGATCAATCCCGAAAGGCACAAGCATGTAAAACTGTTGCAGGGGCAGACTTTTATCAGATGGCTAACCGGAGCCAAAGGGCAGGCGGCCATCGCTTCATATAAACAAAAGGGCAAACAGCTGTTTTTTCCCAATGCCCCGTCGATGACACACTAAGACAAAAGGTGCTGCAAGAGACCAACCATATGGACAAAAAAAATCTTAATGACTGCTTTGCGCACGATGGAGCGATGCTCACCCATGAGCAGGCTCTGGAAAAACTTACTACGGGTCTCGTGGCGATCACCGGTACGCGTAGCGTTGCGCTTGATGATGCGGTGGGAGAAGTATTGGCAAAGCCTGTTTTGGCACCGCGCAATATTCCTGCACATACCAATAGCGCCGTTGATGGCTATGGTTTTTGCTTTGCCGACTATGACGCGCAGGCCGGGACAACGTTTCCAGTCACCGGCATGATGGCCGCTGGTTCTCCTCTTGAGGGGATCGCCTTGCCTCAGAGCGCCATCCGTATTTTTACCGGTGCTGCTGTGCCAGATGGATTTGAGACGGTGGTTATGCAAGAGGATGTGGAACTGGTTTCTACTGAAGATGGTGAACAGGTTAAAATACCAGCCGGATTGAAACGAGGGGCCAATGTGCGCTTGGCTGGAGAAGATGTGCATGAGGGGGCCACCGTACTGCCTCCTAACCGGCGTTTGTCTCCCCAGGATCTGGCGGCGATTGCGTCAACGGGTACGCTTGGTGTTGAGTGTTTTCGTCCCCTAAAGGTAGCGATTTTTTCAACCGGGGATGAAGTCATTCGCCCGGGCACGCCCTTTGAACATGGTAAGGTTTATGACAGCAATGCCGCAATGCTGCGCGGGTTGGTCGTCAAAGCGGGAGCTTTGTGTGATGACCTTGGCGTATTGCCCGACGATGCGCAACTGATAGAGACAGCACTATCGAAGGCTGCGCAAGCTTATGACGTGTTGTTAACATCGGGTGGTGTTAGCGTTGGGGAACTGGATTTTGTGCTTGAAGCGTTGAACAAGCTTGGCTCCCTACATCTTTGGAAAATCGCCATCAAGCCCGGTCGGCCCATGAGTTTTGGTCAGATTAACAATTGTATGATGTTGGGTTTGCCCGGTAATCCCGTTGCGGCGTTTTTATGCTTTCTACTTTATGCGCAACCGGTGCTGACGATTTTATCTGGGCAAAAATGGCAAGCGCCATTGCGCTATAAAATCCGGGCAGGGTTTTCCATGAGCAAAAAAACGGGCCGTCGAGAGTTTTTACGTGGTGTGCTGGAGTACAGCGAAGATGGCAGTTTGCTGGTCAATAAATATGCGCGCGATGGGTCGGGACTGATCTCGTCACTGACGCAGGCGGACGGATTTATCGAGCTTGGCGAGTACGTGGTTGAGATCAAGCACGGCGAGTTGGTCGATTTCATACCATTTGGTAGTTTTGGCTTGTAAGAAAGTTACAAAAGTGAGCGGACAGATAATTGATGCAGAATAAGCTTACCCCTCTTGAAGAGGTCCTCGACCTGTTGGAACAAAGTGCAAAGCCGCTGGATGATCGCGAAACGGTCGCGCTGGGCGAGGCCAGTGGCCGCATCCTTGCGCAAGATCTCATATCGCCATTCGATGTGCCAGCATTTGATAATAGCCGCATGGATGGTTATGCGGTGCGCGCAGATGAGTGCACCACTCCCTTGCTGATCTCGCAGGTGATCGCTGCTGGTCATCCGGCAACTCCTTTGGAACAAGGCACCGCCGCGCGTATTTTTACCGGTGCTCTCTTGCCAGCTGGTGCTGATAGCGTGGTGATGCAGGAAAATACTCAAACGGACGGCAAGACTGTCACCTTCAACAAGGCCGTCGAAGCCAATCAGTTTATCGGGCGAACAGGAGAAGACATTGCCAAAGGGCAGATCGTTCTGCAGGCCGGACACAGATTGCAGCCGCAAGATGTGGGACTGGCGGCCTCTATGGGGGTCGCTACCTTGTCAGTGATCAGGCGTCCGCGCGTCGCAATGTTCTCAACGGGCGATGAGTTGAAAGAACCTGGCGAATCGCTGGAAACGGGTCAAATTTATAACTCAAATCGCTATCAACTTAGTGCGCTGATAAAGGGATCAGGTTGCGAATTGATGGATTTTGGTATTGTTGCCGATGATCTTGAGCAAACGCAAGCAAAGCTCGCCGAGGCCGCGCAAGATGCCGATATGGTGATTACCAGCGGCGGCGTGTCGGTTGGTGAAAAAGACTATCTGCGAGACGCGCTCGACAAGATCGGCAAGCTCAATCTTTGGTGCATTAATATCAAGCCCGGCAAGCCTTTGGTATTTGGGCACTTGAACGCCGCGAGCGCGAAGCAAACCCCCTATATGGGACTTCCCGGCAATCCGGTTTCTGTTTTCGTAACCTATTTGATGTTGGCGCAACCTTTCTTGTTTAAGCTGGCCGGAGCCAATATCTCAAGACCGCAAAGTTTTAGGGTCGTTGCCGGGTTTGATCAGTCTCGTGCTCAGTCACGGCGGCAATTTCTGCGATGTCGTCTGGAAGTTCAAGATGGACAACTCACCGCAGTTCCCTTCGACAATCAATCCTCTTCCATTTTGAGTTCTACCAGCAGCTCAAACGGTCTTGGAGTTGTTATGGAGGAGCGTACGCTTGCAAGAGGAGATTTGATCGATTTTTACCCCTATCAAGGATTGCTCTAGGTGTTCGTAGCCAGGGTCAGGACCTATTACCCCAGGGGCGAGAAAAAGCATGAACGACAGGTGGCCGCGGATCTGATATTCGGTCCGTCATCCAGGAGATTATAGATCTGCTGCAAGACGAGTACCTTGAACATCAACACCTCGTCCCAGGGGGGCGACCGCCATTGGATTTGCGCTGCTTTTTGTTTTGATCGAAGCCGGGCGGCTGGCGCAACAAGCGTGTTCGTGCCTACTCGGCATCCGAAAAGCTGAACAACAGGGGAAAGTCTCAATAAGTGGGCTGACGGCTCAATCTTGGATGACTAAGTCAGCTACACATCGCAATTTTCTATATTCGATGAAATGGTAAAGTCCTTTTACAAGTAGAAGGATGCCAGCAACCATTGCCCCATAGAAAATAGCATACTCGCTACCCCCATCCTTGTATGCTGCCTTAAGGTAGTCGTCCAGCGTCAAGGCAATACCGGCAAGCAGAATCAAACTTCCTAAAGCTGTTTGGACGATTGCACGTCGCCTTATCGAGGCAAGTTCAGCCTCGCTGGAAGCCTCCTGTGACTGTTGCACAAAGATATTGATCTGCTTGAACGCCTTTGGCCATGCAGCAAATTTCCAAATATTTTCCCCTGCTGTGATTGCTACGTTATGGCCACTCCTGGCAAATCTGATAAGCTCGAACTGCGAGAAGGCCTCTTCTGGTGTGAATGATGCGGCAACCTGGCTATCTGGCATCAAGAGCAGCGCAGATTGACCTTCCAACTTTATTTGCCATTTTTCACCGTGATATTCCTTGTCTACCCGCGTCAGCGCAAGTGTAGTCATAAATCATCCTCGTCTTATTTGAGTTAAGCACGGCACGCACAAGCTTGTTTTCGATTAAGCTCGAATACTATCAGCAGTTTATCGATACACGATAAATCTCTTAAATCCAACGAAGAATGAAGGGAGTACTATCACGTCTTAACCACCCTCTTTAACAGCATTACATTCCCAACGAGGATAAATGCCTATCCAAAATTACAATCAACCCAGCGATTTACATTTTTCTCGACAATGGCCGTTATCACCACGCCAAGGTGGTGAAAAAATGGATAAAATCAACAAATAGTCGCATAAAGCTGATGTTTCTACCGGCCTGCGCGCCACATCTTAATCGGATCGAACGATTATAGGGTGTAATGAATAAATATATCACCCACAACGAATTCTATGAACAATTTAGCGATTTTGCAGATGCCATTCTTGAATGTTTGAACAAAACCATATCCGAAAAATGGCGCAACTTTCGTGATCGCGTCATTGATAATTTCCGCGTAAACCTGCACAATAGTTTTCGGGTTTTGAAGTAGGGTGGGTATATTTCCAGATATGTTGTGATACCGTGTAAAGACGGCCTAACTTATGTCCGGCCTAGACGGGCTTAACAACGGTCAAAGTATGTTGTTTGGGATGGACTAGGATAATGAATATTGTTCTACCGGTAAGACTAAATCTTATCGTTTCATTCCAAAGGATGAGTTATCATTCTCTATGCTATCAATAGTAATTTCACACTATAACTATTGAATAGTATGAAGAGTTGGAATAATTAAGGAGAAAAGCGTGAATTTAAAATCTGTTGGAGGGTTCATGCAGCCAATTGGATTTTCGCAGATGGGAAAGTTTACTGTAACTGTTCTTTTTTCCGTTCTGTTGGCAGGGGCTACATTCAGTTTCGTTTCAATGGCTGTAGCCGATAAAACGCTGCCAAACCCTTTCGCCAACAAGAAAATGTTGACGCGCCTTGCTTCCGGCCAGGTGCGCAATTTTAAATATCCAGATAAACCTCTACCACCACTCGTCGTTAGTTTTTTTGACGAGATGGGGAATAAACACAAGCTGGCAGAATGGCGCGGCAAAACGGTGCTAGTGAATTTCTGGGCGCCGTGGTGTGAAAGCTGCAAGCGCGAGTTGCCGTCACTTAATAGATTGCGACATCGTTTCAAAAAACAGGAATTTGATATTGTCATTATCAATATCGAAGAAAATGTCAAAAAAAACAGAGCCTATCTCGACAAGCTGAAAATAAAGAATATTTCCTCCATGCTGGACAAGGATAACGCTGCTCTCAAGACATTCAGCGCAATTGGTATTCCAACGAGCATTTTGGTTGATTGCCATGGCCGCGAACTTGGCCGGCTGAAGGGGAGCGCGGTCTGGGATTCAGATTCCGCCATTCTGTTGACCAAAGGTATGATGCGTGCAGCGGGCTGTTATGATGAAGAGCGCGAGATATTATGAGTGACGATCTGTCCAGGAGTTTTGGTTGCAAAGAGGTTTCTGTTGAAGAACGCCGCAGGCGGATACGCCTTGTTTTTGACAATGTCGCTCGTCGCTATGACCTGATGAACGACTTTATGAGTTTTGGCGTCCATCGGTTGTGGAAGAAATCGCTTGTACGGCTGACGCAGCGCTATCCGGGAGACCAGATTGTTGATCTTGCCGGGGGAACGGGTGATATTGCACGGCTTCTTGCAAAGAAGCGTGCGAGTCGTACCACGGTTGTGGATGCCAGCCTGGAGATGATGCTTGTCGGCCGGAAGAGCACAGACCATCTGATTGATTGGGTGTGCGCGGAAGGGGAAGCCCTGCCGATTGGTAGCAACAGTCTTGATCTCGTAACAGTGTCTTTTGGATTGCGGAATATGACATCTCCGACGAAAGCCCTTGTTGAAGTGTTACGTTGCCTCAAACCGAGCGGTGGATTTGTCTGCCTGGAGTTTTCTCGTCCGCAGTCCTGGTTCCGACCTTTCTATGATCTCTATTCCTTTATTGTCATACCTCGTCTGGGTTCCATGATCGCTGGAGAGCCACGCGCCTACCAATATTTGATCGAGAGTATTCGCCGTTTTCCAGAACAACGGGATCTCGAAAGATTAATGACCAACGCCGGTTTTGAGAATGTAGGATATCGTAATTTAATGTTTGGCGTGGCCTGTTTGCATTGGGGAGAAAAAGGTATGGAGCAAGAAGAGAGTGCAAGAAGTGAGATGCTTAATTGATGTCATTTGTACTATTACGCACTGACCTGAAACTCTGGTTTATGGCCATTCGACCTTTAACACTTCCGTTGTCGGCTACTCCAGTACTCGTTGGAACCACGCTGGCTATCGCGGTTAGTGAAGTGCTCAACTGGTTTGTTTTACTAGCAAGTCTGGTCGCGGCGATCTCGATTCAGGTTGGCACAAATCTGTTAAACGATGCAGAAGATTATGAACGCGGTAATGACACACCCGAGCGGCGCGGGCCGCCGCGCGTCACAGCAAAAGGCTGGGCATCTTCAGAAGAAGTACACGAGGCTGCCACCATTGCATTTTTCATCGCAGCTATTGCCGGACTCTATCTCATCAGCATCGGAGGCTGGCCGATTTTTTGGCTTGGGTTGCTTTCTATCATGGCCGGCATTTCCTATTCGTCAGGGCCGGTTCCAATCTCTCACACCCCGTTGGGAGAGATTTTCGTGTTCTTTTTTTTTGGAATAGTCGCTGTTGCCGGGACTTTCTATTTGCAAACCGGTTTTGTCTCGTCAGAAGCGCTATTTTCTGGCATGGCGATGGGGAGTTTCGCGGCAGCTGTTCTCTATACCAATAATGCCCGTGACTTGAAGGAAGACCGCGTGGCCGGCCGGCGGACACTCGCCATGTTCAGCAATGATTATTTTTTTGGTAAACGCGGAGAAGTAAAAGCAAATCGCAGGAATTTGGTCAGCACAGCGATCTATACGCTGTTTCTACTAGCACCATTCGGTTTTCTGGGAAGGCAGGTTCAACTTCTAGAGACAAATATCAAAACTTTTCAGGAAGTTTCCGGGCTACAGCCGACCTCTCCTTCAGCTTTTTGGCTGTCGTTATTCTGTCTGCCTGGCGCCTTATATGCCATATACGCTTTTTTTAACGCTGAAACCGGAGGACAGTATAACCGCCTTCTGGTCATGACGATTGGTTTGCAACTTCTGTTTGCGACTTTGACCTGCATCGGAATACTGATTTAAACAGGATGGACGGGTTATGGAAAGCGCAAATATCGACATATTATTAGTGTTATCCAAACTTCTTTCCAGACTACTTCCTCTGGGTCTGGCTTTTATTATGTTTTCGCTCGGACTAACTCTAAGAATAGCGGATTTTGCGCGCGTTTTCGTCAATCCCCGCGGTATTCTTATTGGCCTTTTTCTGCAGATAGTTATATTACCCTTGGCTGCTTTCAGCTTGCTACAAAGCTGGTCAGTGAGTTCGGTATTGGCTGTCGGCATCATGATTCTCGCCGGGGCTCCCGGCGGCATTACCTCAAATCTGCTTACGCAACTGGCGCGAGGGGATACCGCTCTTTCCGTTATGCTGACTGCAATTAGCTCACTCGCAGGAATGGTGACCGTCCCGTTTATTGTCGGTTTTTCCATAAGCTATTTCATGCCGGAAAAACTGGTCACTGATCTGCCGGTCTCTAACTTGATAATCGGTGTGTTTTTGGTCTCTACTTTACCGGTCATGATAGGGCTCACCATAAATCAGATCTGGCCTCAAAGGGCCAGGCAAATTTCTCATACTGCCAAACCATTATCGACTGGTATTTTTCTGCTCATTGTTCTGGGCGCTTTTATATCTTCGTGGCAGGTCATGATGGAGAATATATCGGTTATTGGCCCCTTTATGCTGCTCTTGAATGCTCTTATCATGATAGCGGGGTGGCTGATGGCGCTCGGGGGCGGCCTTTCCAGGCCGTCAGCGACAGCCATCGCTCTTGAAGGTGGGCTTCAGAACGGCGCGCTCGGAATTTTTGTCGCTCTCACCCTATTGCGGGATGAGACCATGATGATCCCTAGCATCACCTATGCCCTCATCATGAATATAACGGCGGCCGTGATGATTTTCTGGCGGTTTAAAAAGGCCTCGCACCGGCTCTAAGGTAAGTCACCGCGCCGAAATATCAAATAGCCAAGCGTGCCCAGTACTAATCCCAGAAGGGCAGGATAAAATAGCGCCCAAGCGAGATAGCCAGCATATCCAAGATTGTCTAGGATAATATAAGCCGATGGCCCCAGCATGATTAGCTGGGGATCGAAGATCATCATGGCACCGGCACGAAAAGCTTGCAACGGATTGAGCAGCGCGATTATCACGACAAGGCCGGTTGGAGCCTGTTCCTGAATCATCAATCCAAGCAGGATCAGGTCAAGGAACAAGAGCAGTAAAAGCCAGATGAAGAACGCGGCTCCTTGAGCAATGTCCGTTGCTCTGGTCATCGAAGAGATTAAAAAGCCGATACCAAGGAAACAGATGGCCAGTGAAACAAGCATGCCGGTGTAAAGTGCAAATTCACGCCATGGCAGATCGGCCCCTTTCAGAACCCCGTAAAGGGAGCCAAGAAGCATTGCTGCGAAAACCGGAATAAATACCACCGCAAAGCGGCCGATAAAGCGTCCCCAATACCATGCTTTCAGAGAGACTGGCAGGGAGAGCATATATTCAAATACACCCGCTTCACGGTCGCCAGCCAGAGATCGTACAGTTGTAATCAGAACGAAGATCGGCAAAATGGCCATGGAAAGCTGGATATAGGTCACGAGCATGCGTGATAGGCCCGTAAAACCCATGATACGGCTGTCAGCAAGACCAAATATAAACAGTGAAGTAATGATGCCGCCAAACACCAGAGAATAGAGCAGGAACCATTTGGCGCGCAGGGATTCGGCAACATCCAGACGTGCAGTTAGCAACAGGTCATTGGCGGAGAGCCCGGTTTCATCTGCTTGACGCTGTGAACCTTTAAAATCTAATCGCATCGTATTCATGTCCAAAAACTCGTTCTATTGATCGTTAAAGCCCTAGGAGGACCGCTGTTCGGCTGGAAGGCAGTGATAGGTCGATCCGCGTTGTCTTACTTTTTTTACCATTTCTTCAAAACTGACCGAACCCTTGCGATTGTCTTCGACTGCCCCAAATCCATAATTCATCGGGGTTGTTTGGTTGGGCATGTAGCGCACTTTGCGGGCGTCAAGCCACTTTGAACCAGTATCCATATCCATTACCCACAGTTCGACCTTTGGATCATTTTTCCAGGTTTGGACGTCGAGCCAATGGACAAGTTCTCCCATGTCATCAAATTTGTATGCCTTGTGCTTTGGCCCCCCCCGTAATTGTGCTGCGTAATGTCGATCCGAAATCAACATGCGGCAAACTTCACAGGTATCTCTGTCCCATTTGATTTCAACAGGACCTGTTTCAGGGTCTCCAAAACAACCCGCTGTCAACAAGGGCAGCGCAATTACAAATACAATTCTGGCCAACAGCTTGTTCATTGACGTTTCCCTTTTTGCACTTCCTGGACGGCTTCTATTTGCACTGAGGCTAATACTCCAGCATAGCGGGACAGCGTACCCAGAAAGCGTAGTCGGTCAGGGGCTGCGACTTCCCCCTTCCATTGAAGTTCTGTTGCGTCGCTGGTGAAGTTCCATTCCCCGATTGCTTTGGCAAAGGCATCATTGGGGCGGGTTAAAACCAGCGTGGATTTCTGCAATGCAGCTCCATCTACCATGTCACTTACACGGTCATCCAGAACAATACGTCCGCGGTCCATCTCTATCACTCTGTTAACGAGGCTTGAAACTTCCTCAAGTCGATGAGATGAAATGAGGATAGGTCTGTCAATGCGCTCCGACAATAGCTCAAACAGGATTTGCCGGGCCGTCGGATCAAGATTGGCAGTCGGCTCATCCAGAATAAGGAGTTTTGTTTCACGGCCAAGAGCAATGGCAACAAGTATCTTTTGTTTTTGTCCGCCAGATAGTCTGTTGAATGGCTTGGTCTTGACCTCGGAATAGTCAAGTCCCATGCGTTCAGTCAGCTCAATCATATGGTCCGGGCTGGCATTGCAAACACCGGCAGAAAAATGAATGAGCTCGAATACTGGCATTTTCAGAGGCGGTGGAAGTTGTGGTACAAAACCGATATCAGAGAGTACCTTGGTTCGCTCATGGCGCGGCGAAATACCGTCGATTTCAGCAAGCCCTTCGTGAACATATTGCCCCATGAGACATCTTATCAGTGTGGTTTTCCCAGCCCCGTTGGAGCCAATCAGGGCGACCCGGTCGTCACTGGCGATGTCAAGCGAGAGGTTGTCGAGGACCGTGTGGGCACGAAAGGTTTTGCTGATGTTAGACAGGCGGATCATATGAGGTCCCCGGTTCCACGGATTTTGAAATTCAATGCGCCTGTTGGGCAAACCTCAAGACACATTGCACAGCGTGTGCAGTCCGCGCCGATGTCGATTATCTCGTCATGTGCACGGTTTTTCTTTGTCATCTCCAGTACATGCGGCACCATGCAGACATTGCGGCATTCTCCCTCGTGCAGACAATGATTGAGATCATAGCGAATGACTACCGGTGAGATACTACCAACAAAGCCATATGTCAGGCCGATCGGGCAGATATATCGGCACCAGAAGCGTCTTGAATAAAAGATTTCGATGAGCAGCAATACCGCAACCAAAACCAATCCGAACCCGGCACCATAGATCAATGACCGGCTCAAAATACCAACTGGATTGACGGTTTCAAATACAGTGTAGCCTGTGATGAAGGCGAGGGCTGCAAATACTACCCACATGACGGTTCTGGTAGATCGACGCATCGGGTGATCTTTCACGATACCCTTGTCAACGAGCTTGATATGCAGCATTTCAGCAATTTCTGCCAGCAGATGATAGGGACATACCCAGGAACAAAAGGAACGACCGCCAACGAACCACCAGATCAGGAGCACTGTAACGACGCCAATAACAAGATTGATCAAAATAACTTTGTAGGCTAGCACCACTTGCAGGGCGGAATTCAAATCGGCCAGATGAAAGCCGACAAAGCGCGATGCAGTTAGCGCTCCCTCGACAAGCTGAACATCAAACCAATAGGACAATACGAATATCATGTTGACGATGATAATCGAGGCCCAACGCTGGATGCGCCAGCGATAATTTTTGACCTTGTTGCCCAGTTCTTCGTGAATAGAGGCAATACGGAGTTTACGCTGTTCGGGGGTTTGTTTGAAAGTGTGAATATCCCGGGCAGCCTGAGAGTGGTCGTCCTTACTCCACTTTTGAGGGGCACTACCAAGCATGGTGCGTAATTCGTCGATAAAAAACTTCATGCCTGCTTTCCTTTCTGGTCCCATTTTTTGCGTTCATCTATGATGATTGCAGCGGGTTCCACCGGGCAAATCATTTCGCACATACCGCACCCAACGCAGGCTTCATGAACAACGGGTTTACGCCGTTTGTCATCGGGCTTATCGCTCACTGGTTGCAGACTAATGGCGTCTTTGATCGGGCATTCGCGTACACACAAATCACACAGTGGGAGATCATATTTATGATCGCTGATTTTGATGGGATTCCATCGATCAACCTTGACGTAGCGATGCAGTCCATTGAATTTGGCCCCGCGCGCGATGCCTTTAAATCCTTTGCCCTGGTGAGCCAGGCATAGATCGGGTTTGTCGAGGCGAGCAAGTCCCATACGAGTCTGCTCTTTTTTGTCGAGGTCATGAGACAAGGCGCCGGTGGGGCAGGCGAGAACACACTGCACCACATCGCAAGAAAAATCACAGGCTTGTTTGCGGGCGTCAAGATAGGGGACACCAATGCCAAACCCTTCTCTGATATCAGCGAGTTTGATGGCTTCTACCGGGCATACCTGTACGCACTGCCCGCATTTAATACATGATGCTAGAAACTCCTGCTCGTCGAGAGCACCGGGGGGGCGCAAGCGGAGTTCTTTGGCGTTCATGATCGGCACATAGCCAAGCAGTGAAACGCCAATGGTAGCTCCCCCCGCCAGGAAGGATAGCAAAAGAGCGCGTCGTTCCCGCTCCTTGCGTGTGGGCAATCGATGGCGTGGTGGTTGGTTGGTTACGGGTTTGTTCCTGGTGGAATTGTTGTCTGTTGTCGTCATGTCATTTGACCGCATCGATATTGAACGGGTCCAGGCGTTTCATGCTGGTCCCGGATTTAGTGTTGGCATTTGTAGCTCCCCCAAAGGTCTTTAATGTCTGCCCCGCATTGCCATTTGATTTGTCACTAGCAGCGTTGGTGAACGGTTTAAAGATTCTCGAAACTCGAGGTTTTTTATCTTCGAGCATCAACAAAGGTGTTGTGAACGGTGCAAGGCGTTCCAAGAAATCGAGCATGGAAAGCACGGGTGCACCTCTGAAAAAAGCAGCCGGTTTTACATCCATCCAGAGGCGGTCAGCATAGACTTTTGGGCGGTAGGGGGAGTCGCCGATCTTGTTATCATCGCCATCAAACCCCTGATAGTCATCCCAGTAGTTGCCTTCCCAGATATTGTGAGTTGCGCCCGCGAATGAGCTAACCGAGACATGATGGCTATTGCTGGAGAAAATATTGTCTTTAAAATGGTTGCCAGGCCAATCATTAAGAAACGCGACGCCTAAATCGTTGTAGGCAATCTTGTTGCGGTAAATACGATTTGTCGTGTCGGGCTGGAACGGCGACAGGTCAAGATAAAGACCTGTGCTGTTATATAATATATCATTGTCGTGAATATCGCAGTTACTGGCTTCCTTGAAACCGATACCAACGCCTGCAGCACCAAGTGCCTGAACGACCCTGTTGCCACGGATAACCACACTGTCAGAATACATCAAAAAGATGCCGACAGCATTTTTATAGAAGCTGTTGTTTTCGACGAGATTATATTTCGAATACATGAAATGCAGGCCGTAACGACCGCCAGCAACATCATTGTTGGCGATGACGTTGTCGGCGGAATACCATACCACTATGTCACGAGAATTACGGATCTTGTTTTTTTCGATCCGGTTGTTTCGCGAATACCATAGGCGTATGGCGTCGCCTCTGATGCCAAGCGTAGCATCGCTTTTCGACGAGATCATATTGTTCCGAATAACGTTATTACTTGACTGCTGCAGATCTATGCCGAACAGGCTTTCGGTAATCGTGTTATTTTTAATGACATTGAAGTCACCGCGCACCTGAATACCAGCGTCAATATCATTGTGTTGTGCACCGGTATTTGTGAGATACAGATTCTTGAGCACGGCACCGTTGGTTTTTAGGTAGATCACTGAGCCTTTGCCACCTGCATCAATAGAAACCTTGTTCTGTCCATCCAGGGTGATGGCTTTGTTGATGGTCACTGGGCCTTGGTAGATGCCTGGAGGAGGGGTGAGAATATCCCCTTGTTTGGAGCGGTCAATAAGTGTTTGCAGGTTTTTCAACCTTGAGGCTGCATAGGCTTTTTGTGGGTTGTTTCCGGTCAATAGATATGAACCGCAAGTGATTGCACCAATTGCCAAAAGGCTATAGACGGCCACAGGAAATCGGTGATTTGCGGTAATTTTTATCAGACTGATCACAATTTATTTCCTTCCCAAATAAACCGTTTATCCTCCCGCAACGGCCTCTACAAAAACACTAAGAGTTAATCTCGCTCAGGTGTTTGCGCCGGACAAGGGCCGCAAAAGTCAGCAGGGCCGCCATCAACATCATCAGCGCAAAGCCGATTTCTGGATAGGAGTGGGTTTTGAATTGCGCCACTTTTCCCTGGCCAAATACTGTTGGCATGAAGGGCTTAAGGGTAAAGGCTCCCATCTCGTTGAGTGTGTGTCCATACCACCAGAGCCATGCAGAATATTCAATGAGGAAGAACAGTGGCAGTCCGATCGGTACAAGAATAAGCAACCAGTGTAACAAGCTGTTATCACGCCCTGCAAAAACCAGAAATACCATGCCGAGTATGATGATCCCGAATAGAGTATCGCCTGCCAGTTTTATGGTCGCTACCATTGGTAGATTGACCTCGGGATTGTTAAACCAGCGACCAAGTGCTTTTTCGTAATGCCAAGCCATAACCTGGCGACCGGTTCCAGTCCACTCTACACCTTCGCCTTTGTTCTTTTGTGCCTGACCCGCATCATAAACGCCTTTTAGAACCTCGATATTCCGTTCTTTACCGCTTTTCCGGCTGTTTTCTGCCTCGGCGAGGATCTGCTTGAGAGTTTTCGATTTACCGGTTTGGCTACCGCTCCCTTCGTCGAGACGGGCAATAATATCCGACAGGCGTTTTTGGCCGCTCTTTTTCAATGACTTTTGAAAGTCGGTTTTACTAGCATTGGCGCCAATCCCACTTTCTAGCAAGGATTCTTGTAATTTTTCGATGATCGGGCTAATGGCTTCCCCTTCTTCCTCATGGCCTTGCCCTAGCGAGGTAACCATAGCGTTGAGATAGCCACCGGTCTGATATTTGATACCCCCCTTACCGTAGTAGGTAAGATACATGAACAAAGCAATGACCGCGAAGCCCACGGCCATGAAAATCATACGTTTTTTGGGATCAAACAGATTAAAACCGATGAGCATTACGACCATCAGGCCGAACATGAATGGACCGAACATCTTTTCGACCACACCTCCGCTCGCAATCGGAAACATGCCGACAAAATGATTGATAGCATCCATCTCATGCACACAGTCGAGGGCTTTTTCTTCTTCGATCTCGGCTTTGTTCAACAGTTTGCAACCGTTGAAAACGCCATTGATGTGGAAGTTAATCTTGACACCATCGGGAAAGCTTTCGGCCGGGTAATTGGGGGCGGTCAACGACACCCACCAGATTGGCGAATAGAAGATTGCAATGAGCAGCAGCACGGATATCGCTGACAGAACATGAACGACCATACTGCGTTTTTGTTGTTGTTGTTCGCTATCAGCCATTGCAGCTTCATGCTCCTCGAAAAGGTCAAAGGAAACTGACCTACTGTTATAAATTCAGATAAAGTGTGCTGGTTGTAACCAGACCACGCGAGGTCCGGTTACAACTCAAAATCGGGGATCAATCATAATCTGGATTGAGCCAGTCCTTGCTTTTTGCAACCTTGTCAGATGCTGGTTTCATGCGCGAAACATAGTCTACGACAGCTTTCATGTCCTTTTCGGTAAAGCCATTGATCTGTTTGATCATGTCAGGATTTGCATTGCGGCGTTTTCCATCACGGATCCATTCGAACTGACGCAGCAAATATTTGTAGTGCTGTCCTTGAATGAGCGGGAAGAATTTAGTCTTGTGTCCTTCACCATTTTCGCCGTGGCATTTGACACAGTTATCTTTGTAGAGCTTTGCACCATGCTCAAGGTCCGTACCGGCACCAACGCCGGGGTCCGGGTTCATCGGAATATTTTCAATATATCGAGCGACAGCAGCGATGGCATATGGTCCACCACCTACTTCAGGAGCAGCGTTTTTGATCTCCTTTGGTAGCGCAAAGGGGTACATTGTCGGGTTATCGCGGTTTTTGGCGCGAATATCTGCGAGCTGCTTGATGATCACTGTTGCAGGCTGTCCGGAAATTTGCGGGAACGTACCATCTTTCGATCCCCATCCTTCAGTAAGGTGACAGGCCGAACAGATCTCGTAGACGGCGATACCGTCTTTTCTGATTTTGGCGAGTTCTTCAGGAGTTTTTTTCTTGAAGGTTTCGTAGATTTTGGTGGCCTCATCCTTTTCTCCACCTCCTTCATTCCAGGCCATAACTGGTGCGGAGGCTAAAATGCCGGCAGCAAGTGCACCTCCAAGGATCAGTTTTAATTTTGTCATGGTTTTTCCTTCTCAATGACATGTTTTCTAAAGACTACTTTTTGCTCCGGTCGATCTGCGAAAGATATTCGGCAATCATCGCAATCTGCTCATTCGACAGCTTTTTGACGAAGGGCAGCATGAGTTTACTTTTCCCATTGGATCTTGCTTTGTCCCTGATATCAACTAATTGCATGAAGATATATTCGCGCTTTTGACCAGCAATAAATGGATATCCCTTGAGCGGTTTTCTACCTTCTTTACCGTGGCAGGAGACACACTTTTTGAATAGCTTTTTACCTGTCGCAATGTTTTCGGCAGGGTAGGGTGTTTCCGGTATTTTGGGTTTGGCTGGCGGAAGATCCTTCAACCAGCTAGCCAACTGTACGATATCATCATTCGTAATACGAAACGCGCCTTCCGGATTGACAAGGGCGCCGCGCATCGATTCAGTACGATGATGGCCAGTATCAGCGTCGATGCCGCCTTTACGCTTGCCGGACATAATGTCCTTTATCTGGGCAATCATGTATTTTTTGTCTTGTCCAGCTATGGCTGGATAATAGGAAATGGCGCGCTGCCCCTTGCGCCCATGACAGGCCGCACAGGCTCCTTTACGCAAATAAATCTTGCGACCGGGGTGGCGCTTCTTTTTCTTTGGCTTGGCAGCGGCAACTGGTGTAGTTGCCTGTGTTGGGGTATTCGCTACTGCCGGTACCGGTTTAGCTACTTCAACAGGCTGAGAAGCTTGTTTTGACGGAGCAGCAGCCATTTTGTCACCGGTATTATTAGCTTGTATTATTTCCGATGATCCGGTTGGGTCATATGCGACATCAACGAGTACGCTAATGGCGTAAATCCCCAGAATGGAAATAATCAGCGCGATAGCAAACTGACCGGCAAACCTAAAGAAATGCATAAATTTTTCCTCACTAAAACTGATCAGGCAGATAGATAATTGTCGCCAAATACAGTTTTCCCTATTCCCGATTCAAAGAGGCAGGGCCAACGCTCCTGGAGTTGGTTTGGCCCTGCCTCTTTTTTTGATCTGGATCAATAGCAATAAATCAGGCTATTTGACCTTTTTGGCTCCGTTTTGCTCCAGATAGGTCTTGGCGCGCAGGCCCATATCAGCAGTCTTGACCTGATACTGGAACCATTGCTGTGCCCACAATGTGGCATTTTGCCAATCACCTTTTGCAGCGAAGTTTTCGGATTTCTTTTTGCTCTCAGCAGCAAAATTAAGCTGATCCGTAGCATCCGTTACGAGGCCGACAACAGTTGGGAAGTCCTTGAAGTTCCGCTCTGTGATAAACTTCACAACAGAGTTGATGACGCCCTGCGTCGCAACATTGTTTTTGATCTGTTTGTCATAGTCGGTCTTGGTGTATTTTGTGCCTTCCTTGAGGGCGGCATTTTCCAACTTGGTGCCTTTCGGGCGGACCATCATAATACCTTGCATTTCCAAATGCAGCGCTGAGCAGAACTCGGTGCAGTAGTATGGGAATACACCTGAATTAGGAACTTTAAAGGTTGCTGAAGCGGTTTTACCCGGCTCGATCGACAAGTTGACATTATGACCGTAGATCGCGAAACCATGAGTTTCGTCTTCAGCACGTTCAACGTTGGTCAGATGCAGTGAGACCGTTTCACCTTCTTCAACCTCAATGATTTCAGGTGTGATATGTGAGCGGATCACCGTACCATAGACGTGCACGAGACCATCTTTGCGTACGATCTTCTCCCGACCTGGACGCGTACGGAATTCGGACCTTTTGTCGGTACGACTGTTGGTTCCCAATTTATACCGCACCTTGGGTTTCAGCTTGTCAGCAGAGATTGCCACAACATAATGCGGTTCGCCAAGCGGCACAGCCATATCATAGAGAAGCTGCATCTTGTCGCCGGAAATATCGATCAACTGGTGGTTCTGTGGATGCAGAGGACCAACAGGGTTGAAGCGATCAATAGTTAGCTTGTTGAGTGCTACAAGATATTTGCCTTTTGGTGTGACGCTGTCACCTTCCATGGTGACGAGATGACCAATATTGTAATGGATGTGGATCTTGTCGAGCACCTTGAGGTTGCAGTAATCCCATTTGGTTACTTGGCTATCCACATAGATTGACGTATAGACGATACACTTTTTGCTGTCATACTGGGTATGAAGCGGACCAAGGCCAACCGATAGCTGGCCATGCAGGCTCTTTTTGAGATCAAGGATTGGAATGCCATAGGCATCTTTACCTGCGAAATCTTTTTTCTTGATCAGATCAAAGACCTTGGCGAAGCTGTAAACCGATGCATGTGTATCGAGCTTGCCGGCGACGATGAAGAACTTGCCGTCAGGGCTGATATCAACACCATGAGGTGATTTTGGTTCGGGGATTAGAAATAATATCCCTTCTTTGATGGCTGTATCCATCATGATGACATTATGACCATTGATCTTGGTTGTTTTGCCTGCCTTGGCGACTTCGGCAGCTTTTTTCCAGTTGATCATATGGACAAAGTCGGTATCTTTTTGCGAACAGCCAGCCTCGAACGGTGGACGTCCTTTCATGATGCCACCGACATAGCGTTCAGTACAGAACGAGTTGGTAAGCGACCAGCCATCACTGGGGCCCTTGCCGAAGTCGGAAAGATCCTGCGAGTAGGGTGGCAGTTCCAGCGAGAAGGATGCAGCCTCGTCAATCCGACCTTTTTTGCGGTCAAATTTCCAATAGGTTACAGCTCCACGAAATTTTTCGTTGAACTGCGACAAAGGATAGTGCTTTCTATCAAGCGGTGCAGGATACTGAGCGGCTTGAATGATATAGTCGGTATTGGGTGAAACGAAAGGACCGCCATGCTCCGAACTCATGATCGGGTTTTTAACAATCTGCTTGGTTTCAAAATCCTTCATGTCAATAACGGCGATACGCGGATTGGCCTTGTCATTGATAAAGGCATATTCACCATCATATTCGCCTTTCGTTTCCGAAAAAGCGGGATGATGAGTATCACCGTAGGTAATTGTTGTATCGTTAATATCGCTGCCCTTTTTTAACACGGCCTTTGATTCATCATCAAAGCCATAACCCTGCCAGGGTTCGGGCGTAAACACGGCGATATATTTGAGGATACGCATAGAAGGGATGCCGTAGACAAATACTTGTCCGCTTTGACCTCCTGAGCTTAGTGCGATAAATTCATCGCGCCCGCCAGTAGGAATGTAGGTTTTAGCGGCGGCCAGGACGTCTTTTTGCGTCAGCCCACGTTCTTTCATCACCTCGTCAAGCGTTTTCGCGCTTGCGGAGTTGACCATGGCGGACATTCCAAGCCCAAAGGCTATAGCTGTCAGGCCATATATGTTACATTTTTTCATTACGGTTTCCCAGTTGAGTTAAAGAGGCCAGTATTGACCGAACCCGTTGGATAGCTTTCCCGTCAGATGGTGATAGAGTAAACAATCCAACTTTAAGATTTTCACGGAAGAGCGGCAGCGAAATTGATAAATGTCAATATTTTTTAATGAATGTCAAGAATTTGGCGAATTATGACTTATTATAAGCGGTCTAATTGTCGCAGGAAGAAGGGATTTGATCGAGTGTTGGTTTGTCAGCGTATTGTGAGCGCCATTGTTACGATGTTCCTGCTCGTGCTTTTTTCTAAATTAGGCGCAGTAGAGAGTTTTGATCGAGAACTGGCTATCGAAATAAATTATACTTGTGCCGGTTGTCATGGCGAGTACGGGCAGGGCGTCGCAGACGGAACCTATCCACGTCTTGCCGGGATGGATGCAGATTATCTTGCTCGTCAGCTTAGATTATTCAAATCACGCAAGCGGCTCAACATTCCCATGTTTCCCTACGCGATTGATCGTGATTTGCCAGAAGAAGATGTCGTTGCTATTTCGCAATTTCTTTCGTCAATCGAGCTGCTCGCGAAATTGCCACCAATCGATGACAAGACCTACGATCCGCTAAAACGTTTGAAGCTTGCGAAACAGGTTTTTAGTGTTCCTCGTTATTCAGGGGATGTCAAAACAGGAAAATTTTTTTATAACAAGGAGTGTGCCAACTGTCATGGCCGGGACGGGCTCGGGAAACGCAAGAAAAAAACTGTTGTTCCCCGTCTAGCCGGGCAACACAGCCTATATTTATTGCGCCAGATTGAAATCATAGGCAAAGGCTTGCGACTACACGACGAAGCAGGTGATGCAGCAGTTTTTAAGTCTTATTCGAAAACGGAGATTGCCAATGTTCTTGCCTACCTCTCGGTACTCGATGATGAATAGGCGCAAATTAGCCCCTTTGGTCGTTGGGGTGATAGCTCTTTTTTCTGTGGTTAATCATTTGACGCGGTTGCCCTGATACAGGGAAATTGTAAAAAACCTGCGTCACGTAGCGACCTGCGTCACTGCTCGTTCAAGGGGCGTCATATGCAAAATGTTGATTTGCATGGGGCGGATCTCTCCAATGTGAAATTTGAAAATGCGCGAATGAGTGGTTGTGATCTATCCGGGGTGTTGCTTGTCGGTGCAAATTTCAAATGGGCGGCACTGCCCAAATGCAATATGCGTCGTACAGACCTGCGTGGTGCTGACTTTGTTCATGCCAATCTCGATGAAGTTGATTTGACAGGTTCAGATATGCGCAAGGCCTTCTTATTCGTACTTCTTTGAGCTTTGCACGGGCCGATCAGGTAGATCTACGCGGTGCAAATATGAAAGATGTAGTTATCGAAGAAACGCGATTTCGCCGCGCGAATCTTTCTGGCGTTTTCATGTTTCGCGGAGTAATGGAGAGAGCCAACTTCCGGGGAGCAACTCTCATATCTTCCAAGTTTATTGGCGCGAGCTTGCGGGGTGCCGATTTTAGCCATGTCCGTTTCCAGAATACATTTTTTCTGGGAGCTGTGCATGTTCCCGACAGTGTAAAGAAGAAAATATCGAGCAACTGGCGGGCGAATTGACTTGAACACACGGTAAATATTTAAAAATGAAAACCCGGCATCCTTTTAGCAAGTAGTTTGCACAACCTGCGATATTTTCTCAACAAGGGAGAACAGGAATGCCGGGCTACGTTGGGAAAACGTAATTATGTTTGTTGGGATTACATGACTGGGGGGCCACGAGGCGTGCCTGATCCCTTTCGATTTACTGACGGACAAAAGAGATTAGTTGGAGGTGTGGCCGCTTCAACCATACCTCCACTGAACTCTATTGTTATAACAGCAATCGAACCTTTTGCAGCATCTGTTACGAAAGCTACGCTACATACAAAACAGTTTTCGCTGGAAGGAGGTGAGGCCGGTTTTTGCTCACCTAATCCCGTGCCAGCAGGCGGCAAAATGCTGATGAGCCCCTGAGCCGTACAAATCTTTATCAAACCAAGGGGATTTCCGCTAGGCCCTCCTCTTGCTGATGCGGCAGCCAATGCGGAGGCGTGATCAATAGCAAAAATTGACTGAAGCAAAATCGCCCACAGGGACAGGTAAATTGCTGCCCGGCTGTGACGTATTTGTTCCATATATGCCTTTGAATATTTCAAAATCCAGATGGCTCCCGAATGCTCTTGTCTAGATTATTATGTTTTTGGTGAAAGCCCGTCTTTGTCATTTATCAAGTTCTTGAAGGTCGATACCAGGATGGACAAGCAAGGAACGCTTTGGGATTCACGAGAAACTCCAGTTAGTTTCCCAGAACAATCCAGGCAAGGGTAGCAATCAAATTGCCAATTATTACTGGCGATGATAAGGTCACGTTGCGTTTATAGGTGGTAGGTGCAAGGTTCGCTGCTCTCCATACAATCATAAATCTACCGCTCTTAACTAACGAACGCTGTAGCGTATTTCGCGCGAATGCCGGTGCTCCAATCGTATGTGCCGACCGGTAAATCGTGTGTCAGCTCTTGTCAAACACCCGCTCAAAGATCGTATCGACATGTTTGGTGTGATAGCCAAGGTCAAACTTGTCTTCCAGTTCTTCAGCAGACAAGGCGTTCATGACATCGCTATCGGCTTTGAGTTCTGTCAGAAAATCCTTTTGCTGCTCCCATACTTTCATGGCGTTGCGCTGCACGATACTATAGGCGTTTTCGCGTGAAACACCAGTTTGGGTCAGCGCTAGCAGGACGCGCTGCGAGTGCATCAAGCCGCCGAGTTTATCCATGTTTTTTTGCATACGGCCGGGATAAACGATGAGTTTTTCAATGACGCCAGACAGGCGCGTTAGGGCAAAGTCGAGGGTAATGGTTGCGTCAGGTCCAACCATACGTTCAACGGACGAGTGTGAGATATCACGCTCATGCCACAGAGCGATATTTTCCATGGCTGGCATGGCATAGGCGCGGACCATACGAGCAAGCCCGGTGAGGTTTTCCGTGAGGATTGGGTTACGCTTGTGCGGCATGGCGGAAGAACCTTTTTGCCCGGGAGAGAAATATTCCTCGGCTTCGAGCACTTCGGTTCGTTGTAGATGGCGGATCTCTACCGACAGACGCTCAACGGAGCTGGCAATGACGCCAAGGGTTGCAAAAAACATGGCGTGGCGATCTCGTGGGATGACTTGCGTGGACACGGGTTCCACTGTCAGTCCCATTTTTTTTGCAACATGAGCTTCAACCTGCGGGTCGATATTGGCGAACGTGCCAACGGCCCCGGAAATGGCGCAAGTGGCGATCTCTTCTCTGGCAAGGATCAGGCGTTTTTTTGCGCGATCAAATTCGGCATAAGCAGTTGCCATTTTAAGACCAAAGGTGATGGGCTCAGCATGGATCGCATGGGAGCGGCCGATGCAAACGGTGTTTTTATATTCGTAGGCACGTTCCTTGAGGGCATCAAGTAATCGATCAAGATCGGCGATCATCAAGTCGGCAGCCTTGGTGAGCTGCACGTTAAAACAGGTGTCGAGCACATCAGATGAGGTCATGCCTTGATGGATAAAGCGGGCTTCGTCACCAACGATCTCAGACAAGTGGGTCAAGAAAGCTATGACGTCATGTTTGACTTCACGCTCGATTTTATCGATGCGGTCAATATCGAAGGTCGCGCTACCGCCTTTGTCCCAGATCACCTTGGCTGCTTCAGTGGGGATCACCCCCATATCAGCGAGGGCATCAGCAGCGTGTGCCTCAATTTCGAACCAGATGCGGAATTTATTTTCCGGGGACCAGATGTCGGTCATCTCTTTACGTGAATAGCGGGGGATCATGAGCCAACTCTTTTGTGATTGAGGCCGGTTGGGGCGGTTAGGGTGATGCAGAACGCATTGATCTATTGAATAAAACCAGCTTGCGACCAGAAGTCGAGAGGGCAAAATGGCCGAGCCAGTTGTTCTTTAGCAAACCCGCCTGCAAGTTTCAAACCCGCCCGTGTATAAAAAGCGATATTTCTTGAGACACAATCGCACATCATCGCTGGCAATATCTGTCGTGGCGGCGATCAGTGAAACACCACCGTTTTCATATTATTGATGAGTACGCGGTGTTCGATATGATATTTGATAGCGCGTGCCAGTACCCGGCGCTCGATCTCGCGTCCGCCAATGACGAGATCATCGGCAGACATATTGTGGGTGACGCGCTCGGTTTCTTGCTCGATGATCGGTCCCTCGTCAAGGTCGGGTGTCACATAATGAGCCGTGGCACCGATAATTTTAACACCTCGGGCGTGGGCCTGATGATAGGGGCGGGCGCCTTTGAAACTTGGTAGGAAGGAGTGATGAATATTGATTACCCGGCCCAGATAGTCGTTGGCCAATCGATTTGAGAGAATTTGCATATAGCGCGCCAGCACGATGAGATTGGCACTGTCTTCCTCTATCATTTTGCGCAGGGCAGTTTCTTGTTGCTTTTTGTTGCTTTTGGTGATTGGCAGGCAATCAAAACGCAGCCCTTCACGCTCAACTATCTCGCGGCAGGTTTCATGATTTGACACAACACGGGTTATTTCAACCGGCAAGGAACCAATACGCCAGCGATACAAGAGGTCTGACAGGCAGTGGTCGTGCTTTGAGACCATGATCAACATGTGCGCTTTATGGGCGTGCGGGTGCAACTCCCACCACATGGAGTAGCGCTTTGCTAATGGACGAAAGTGATCTCGCAATTGATCAATATCTACCTCTGGCGGGGATGAAAAATGCAATCTCATGAAAAAGTGCCCGGTATGGGTATCACCAAACTGGGAACTTTCTTCAATATTGCAATCAAGATCGGCGAGTGTACCGGCCACTGCGGTGACAATGCCGCGCTGATCCGGGCATTTGAGGATCAATATATAGTGAGAGGGACGTTTGGTGTTTGTCATGGGGGCAACTCGATTTTATAAAATTCTCTTTATCTCAATAACTGGCTGCAAAAAACAGATCAACTAAATTGCTGAAAATTGATGGTGTGGATTGATTGTACGTTGGAAAATCGTTTAAAGTCATTGATAAAACATAAAAGGGGAACTGCAATGGCTGACAATACTCTCAAATATAACCTTCCTGAAACGAGTATTCCGAAATCCTGGTATAATATCTCCGCTGATTTGCCCGAACCATTGGCTCCGGTTCTTCACCCGGGGACCGGTCAGCCGATCGGGCCTGAAGATCTGGCGCCTCTTTTCCCCATGGCGTTGATCGGACAAGAAGTGTCCGTTGAACGTGAAATTGAAATCCCTGATCCGGTTCGTGACATTTATCGCATGTGGCGACCAACCCCTCTTTATCGTGCCAGACGGCTTGAAAAAGCGCTGGGGACACCCGCCAAGATTTTTTATAAATATGAAGGTGTCAGCCCTGGCGGTAGTCATAAACCCAATTCGGCGGTTGCTCAGGCCTTTTACAATAAAGAAGAGGGGGTCACCAAGCTTTGCACTGAAACTGGTGCCGGGCAATGGGGGTCGTCATTGGCACTTGCCGGTTCCTTCTTTGACATTGATGTCAAAATATATATGGTTCGTGTGTCCTTTGACCAAAAGCCATACCGCAAGGCCTTGATGCAGACTTATGGCGCTACCTGCGTGGCTTCACCGTCGAATGAAACCGAGGCAGGCCGCGTTATTCTCGCTCAGGATCCAAATACCTCTGGAAGTCTTGGTATAGCCATTTCAGAAGCGGTTGAAGTGGCCGCCAAAAGCGATGATACAAATTATGCGCTTGGGTCTGTTCTCAATCACGTATTGCTGCATCAATCAGTGATTGGCCGTGAGGCTATTGAGCAGATGGCGATGGCGGATGCTTATCCAGATGTGGTGATTGGTTGCGCCGGTGGGGGATCGAATTTTGCAGGACTGGCTTTTCCGTTCCTTGGCGAAATGTTGAAAGGTGGGCCCGCTATCAAAGCCATCGCTATCGAGCCGGCGGCTTGCCCCACCATGACGCGTGGTAGTTTCGCCTATGATTATGGGGACACAGCACATTTAACACCGCTGGTAAAAATGTATACGCTGGGCGCATCCTTTGTGCCGCCAGGCTTTCATTCTGGTGGCTTGCGTTATCATGGCATGTCGCCGCTGGTTAGCCATTTGAAACAGCTGGGGCTGGTCGAAGCTCGCTCCTACCATCAAACCAAATGTTTTCAAGACGGGGTGGCTTTTGCCCGGACCGAGGGCATTGTCCCCGCTCCTGAATCAACCCATGCCGTGCATGCGGCCATTGAAGAGGCCCTTATTGCCAAGCGCGATGGGCAGGAAAAGACTATTTTATTCAATCTTTCGGGGCATGGTCATTTCGATATGGCTGCTTATATGGATTTCTTTGATGGCAATCTTGAAGACATGGACTATGATGCTGCAGAATTGGAGCGGTCCTTGTCAGAACTACCCGATATATCATCGTAGGGTACTGGGATGCGCCAATCCCTTGACCATCGAGCAAACAGAATTAACTGTATACCGTAGGTAGACTATACAGGTGTGATTAGATCGCTAGAGTTTTGACAAGTACTGATACGGCTAGAATCTGCACAAATATGAAGTGGAACTATGGGCGAGCAAACAACAGCACGAGATGATGGTGCTAAAGGCGATAGTGACGATCTACAGTCGCTTGAAGAGACATCATTAAAACCCGGCAAGAAATTGGGGTTGGGGCTTGGTTTGGAGCGGATCGGCTCCGTGGCCATCAAACGGCCCGGGACTTGGCTGTTAATCATCTTGTTGATCTCATTGATCACTGGCTATGGTCTGACAAGGATCAATGTTGATGACAGTTTAACCGAGCTGTTTCGTTCTGATTCTTTGGAATTTAAAAAATATGAAGTACTAACCAAGCGTTTTCCGGCCAGTGAATATGATGTACTCATTGTTGTGGAGCATCCTGACCTGCTAACCCCTGACCGGATTGAGCGTTTGCGCGAAATTACGCTTGAACTCGACTTTATCGAAGCCAACCGTGGTATCATTTCTATATTCTCAGCACGCGAACCACCCAGCGACAAGCCAATACCAGCGCCATTGATCCCGGCCGAAATACCCAAGGGGGAAAATTTCAGCACTCTCAAGCAGCGTATTTTGAACGACGAGATTGTTGGCGGAAAAATGATCTCGAAAGATGGCACTCTGGCGCTCATCGTCATGGCACTGAAACGTGAGACAGTGGTCAAAGAAGGTTTGGAAACCATCATCGCCAATATCAGAACCGCGGTGAATGAGCAGGTTGGCGGGACGAAAATGAAGGTCACGCTTTCGGGACCTCCAGTGATGCAATTGGAAATTCGCAATGCAGTGCTTGCGGACCGGCTGATCTATAATAGTCTTGGCTTTATTCTTGGCACCATTGTCTGCCTGTTCTTTTTCCGCTCGATCGCGCTGACATTGATCACCATCGCCGCTCCTGCCATGGCCATTTTATGGTCACTGGGCGTATTGGGGTTGGTGGGTATCGAATTGAACCTGTTTTTGAATGTCATCACGCCGTTGATCATGGTGATCGCCTATTCGGATGCGACCCATATGATGTTTGTCATCCACCGTCATTTGCGCTTGGGGTATAACAGCGTCGATGCCGTCAAGCGGGCGATTTATGAAGTGGGGCCAGCCTGTGTTTTAACCTCGTTTATAACGGCCGTGGCGCTGTCGTCATTGATTTTTGCAAGCTCGGCGCTGATCCGCACATTTGGTGTTGTTGCCGCGCTCTCGACCATCATTTCATTTCTGGCGGTGATCATCCTGGTACCGGTCCTCAGCGTGCTGCTTTTGCGTAATGAAGCAAAGTTTAAAGCACCCCCGACAAAGAGCGTCAGTTTTGGCAAGTTGCTCTCAAATGGGGCCTCCTGGCTGGGAGATAGTGTGCGCCAGTATGCTCGATGTTATGCGCTTGTAGGCTATCTGGCGACCATCGTTTTTGGAGCGGCTTATCTGTCGCTTGAACCGCGCTATCGCCTTGCTGATCAGGTGCCTGACCGCGAAGAGGCTATTGCGGCTTCCGGGATGCTGGACGAAAAGCTAACAGGTGCAAATCCGGTTCATATAATGATTGAGTTTGGTGAAAGCAAACGCCTTTATAGCCGTGAAACGCTTGGTCTTATTGCCGAGGCACAAAAGATCATGGAAAAATCGGAGAATGTCGGCAATATCTGGTCGCTTGAAGTGTTGCGCCGCTGGTTGATCGACAAAGGTGAAATCAGTACCGAGACCTTGAAGGAATATGTCGATGTTCTGCCCAAGACACTGACCCGGCGATTTATCTCTGAAGATGAAAAAACAGTGCTGATTACGGGTCGCATGCCCGATCTCAATGCCGCCAGCCTGTTGCCGGTTGTTGACAAGATCGACAAGCAGTTGCGCCTGTTGCGGATTGCCCATGCCGATTATGAACTCTCGGTCACAGGGCTACCAGCCATTGCGGCGCACAATAGCGCTCAGATGATCGGCGAATTGGGTTTTGGTCTGATGTCCACAATTGCCATCGTAGTAGCGCTTATCGCGGTGGTATTTCGCTCGTTTTTTGCCGCGCTGGCTAGTGTTATCCCCAATCTGTTTCCCGTATTTGTGGCGGGAGCCGTGCTTTATATAACGGGATATGGCTTGCAGTTTTCGTCAGCTGTTGCCCTGACCGTGGCCTTTGGTCTGGCTGTAAATGATACCATCCACTTCTTGCATCGATTGCATCTCGAGCGACAGAACGGTCACAAGGATGCCGTAACCCGTACAGTCAAACTAATGGGACCAGTCTTGATGTTGACGACTATCGTGCTGGTACTTGGCCTGGCAGTTACCGCCTTTTCAGGGCTGCCCAGCCTTCGTATGTTCGGCTGGCTTTCAGCGATCACCCTGATTGCGGCCTTTATTGGCGATATTATTTTGTTACCTGCATATTTCAATCTTGAAAAACGCATCACTGGTAGAGGAGATGAATGATTGACCGCTCCCAACAAGCATAGAGGGACAGAATGCAAAAAGATGATCATCAAGCTTGCTTACCATCGCAAAAGCTGTGAGAAACAAGTTTAGCTCTTTCCAAAACAACCTAGGTGCATTACATCAACGCCGATGCCCAAAAGAACAGACATAAAAACCATCCTGATCATCGGGGCAGGTCCAATTGTGATTGGGCAGGCTTGCGAGTTTGATTATTCGGGGACCCAGGCGTGCCGGGCGCTGAAAGATGACGGCTATCGCGTTGTGTTGGTGAATTCCAACCCCGCCACCATCATGACCGATCCAGTGTTGGCGGACGCCACCTATATCGAACCGATCACCCCCGAAATTGTTGCGATGGTCATCGAAAAAGAACGCCCTGACGCATTATTGCCAACCATGGGGGGACAAACCGCGCTCAATACCGCGCTGTCGCTGGAACGCGATGGGGTCCTGAAAAAATATGGTGTGGAACTGATCGGCGCCAAGGCGCATGTTATCGACAAGGCAGAAGATCGCGATCTGTTTCGCCAGGCCATGACAAAGATCGGACTTGATACCCCTCATGCTATATTTGTCAACACATCCAAATTGAAGAGCCGCTTTGAAAAGGAATATAATGCAGCTGTTGCCGAAATGGAAAAAACCACACATGCGGGGAATAAACGCGACGAAATGCGCGTTAGATTTGAGAAAGAATGGACGGGGTCGGAATGGATTCGCCGTGAGGAACATCGGGTTGATGCCATGCGCCAGGCCTTGGAAGCGTTCCAGATCACCGGTTTACCCGCGATTGTCCGCCCGTCCTTCACGATGGGAGGGGCAGGCGGGGGCATTGCCTATACGCCGGACGAGCTTTACGACCTCGTGCTGTCAGGTGTTGATGCCTCCCCCACAAATGAAGTGCTAGTCGAAGAATCCGTTCATGGCTGGAAAGAGTATGAAATGGAAGTCGTTCGCGACAAGGATGATAATTGTATCATCATATGTTCCATTGAAAATGTTGATCCCATGGGCGTTCATACCGGTGACAGTATCACCGTTGCACCCGCTTTGACCCTCACGGACAAAGAATATCAAGTCATGCGTAACGCCTCGATAGCGGTATTGCGCGAAATTGGTGTTGAAACCGGTGGTTCCAATGTGCAATTTGCGGTGAACCCCGATGATGGGCGTCTGATCGTCATTGAAATGAACCCGCGGGTCTCGCGCTCCTCGGCATTGGCGTCAAAAGCAACCGGCTTCCCGATTGCCAAAGTCGCAACCAAACTGGCGATTGGCTATACGCTTGATGAGCTAGAGAACGAAATTACCGGTGGTGCGACCCCGGCAAGTTTCGAGCCCACCATAGATTATGTGGTCACCAAAATCCCGCGGTTTGCCTTTGAAAAATTCCCGGGCACGCAACCGCTTCTGACAACGGCCATGAAGTCTGTTGGTGAGGTTATGGCTATTGGCCGGACCTTTACAGAGAGCTTGCAAAAGGCTTTGCGCTCTCTTGAAACAGATCTGGACGGGCTCGATGAAGTTGCCTTTGAGGGGCTGGGGCAGGGAGATGACAAGAACGTCATTCGCTCGCTATTGTCCAAAGCCACGCCGGATCGCTTGTTAAACGTCGCCCAGGCTCTTCGCCACGGGGTCAGCCATGAGCGCATTTATGATCTTTGCCGTATCGATCCGTGGTTTATCGACAGGTTGCAAGAAGTGGTCGATCTGGAGGAGCAGATCAAGGCTCATGGATTGCCGCAATGCGCCGAGCTTTTTGCCAATTTGAAATCCTTTGGATTTTCTGATCGGCGGCTTGCCACCCTTGCAGGTCTGGATGCTAAAACTGTGCGCGCGCAACGCCATGCTCTGGGCATTCGTCCCGTGTTCAAGCGGATCGATAGTTGCGCCGCTGAATTTGCTTCGCCAACGGCCTATATGTATTCGACCTATGAACGCCCCTTGCTGCATGAGCCGATTTGCGAATCTCGTCCCAGTAATGAGGCCAAAGTGATCATTCTTGGTGGTGGACCAAACCGTATCGGACAGGGCATCGAGTTTGATTATTGCTGCTGTCACGCCGCTTTTGCCCTGCAAGATATCGGCATTGAGACCATCATGGTCAATTGTAATCCTGAAACAGTGTCCACAGATTACGACACCTCTGATCGCTTGTATTTCGAACCTTTGAGCGAAGAAGATGTGCTGGAGATCATCCATAAGGAACAACAAAACGGCACGCTGAAAGGGATCATTGTACAGTTGGGAGGGCAGACGCCCTTGAAGCTTGCAGGGGCTTTGGAGCGTGAGAATATCCCTATTTTGGGCACAGAACCGGACGCTATCGATCTGGCCGAAGATCGTGACCGCTTCAAGGAACTGGTGGAAAAACTGGGTCTCAAGCAGCCAAATAACGGCATTGCTCATACGGAAGACGAGGCGCGCGAGATTGCTAAGCGGATTGGCTTTCCAGTGGTCATTCGCCCCTCCTATGTGCTTGGTGGGCGTGCAATGGAAATCGTCCATGATGAGCAACAGCTAGATCGCTATATCGCGGAAGCTGTGAATGTTTCCGGCGATAGCCCCGTGTTGATCGACAGTTTTTTACGAGATGCCATCGAAGTGGATGTGGACGCAATATGCGATGAAAATGATATCTTCGTGAGTGGCATCATGCAGCATATCGAAGAAGCCGGTATCCATTCAGGTGATAGCGCCTGTTCTTTGCCACCTTATTCTCTCGATGATGACATCTTGCAAGAGCTGCACAAGCAAACGGGTGCTCTGGCTCGCGCGCTGCGCGTGAAAGGTCTTATGAATGTGCAATTTGCCATTAAGGACCGGGATATATATCTGATTGAGGTCAATCCAAGGGCATCGCGTACTGTGCCTTTCGTAGCCAAAGTCATCGGGCTACCGCTGGCAGGTATTGCCACAAAGGTGATGGCGGGCACGCCTTTGGCAGATTTTGAGCTGAAAACACCACAATATGATCATATCGCCGTCAAGGAAGCGGTTTTCCCCTTTGATCGCTTTTCCGGGGTTGATCCGGTTCTTGGCCCAGAAATGCGCTCTACAGGCGAAGTCATGGGCATAGATCGCGATTTTGCCATCGCTTTTGCTAAAAGCCAACTTGGTGCGGGCGCTGTTTTGCCGCTCACTGGAACGGTCTTTGTTTCGGTACGCGATATTGACAAGGAACGGGTTCTTGGATCGGTTCGGCATCTGGTCAAGATGGGCTTTGAGGTCATTGCAACCGGCGGGACACAGCGCTATTTCGTAAAAAACGGGCTTGCATGTGAGCGTGTCTTCAAGGTCCATGAGGGGCGTCCAAATATTGTTGATGCGATCAAGAATGGTGAAGTTGACATGGTTATTAACACGACGGAGGGGGCCAAGGCACATTCAGACAGCGCCTCGATTAGACGAACGGCCTTGCTTCATCATGTTCCTTACTATACAACCATCGCCGGGGTGAATGCTGTAACCAAAGCAATACAGGCTTTGAAGGACGAGCGTTTAGACGTAGTGCCTATTCAGAACTACACAGTATTTCCGCCTTTGGTATGACCGCGTAGTTTCGGTATAACGAGCAGAAATGCTTGCAATCCCAAGTAAAAGATAATGAGTCGAAGAGAGAGGTGAGTTGTCTCACCGCGGGAGGAAAGATATTATGTCAATCGATAAAGTCCCGATGACACCAGCAGGGCATGCGGCGCTTGAAAAAGAAGCCAAACACTTGAAGTCCGTCGAACGTCCACGGATCATCAAGGCGATTGCCGAAGCGCGCGCTCATGGTGATTTGTCGGAAAATGCCGAATACCACGCTGCCAAGGAGCAGCAAGGCATGGTCGAAGCCAGGGTGAAAGAGCTGGAGAGTACTCTATCGCGTGCTGAAATAATTGATATCTCCTCGATGGATAGCGACAGAATCAAATTTGGGGCGACCGTGACGGTTGTAGATGAGGATACGGATGAAGAGATCAGCTATCAGCTCGTTGGCGATTATGAATCAGATGCCAGTAATGGAAAAATATCAGTCAGTTCACCGGTTGCACGCGCCTTGATGGGCAAGGAAGTCGGCGATTCGACGGAAGTCGCAACGCCAGGTGGCGGACGCTATTTCGAGATTTTGAAAATCAAATATATTTAAAGCACTCTGATCAACACGGTGTGTCAGTTACAAAATTGAACGACAAGACAAGACGGCTGCACAGCGATTATTCGTTGTGCAGCCGTCTCTTTGTTCGTTTATAGGGCTTCTAGCCAAGAAATCCGTCATATTTGGCCTTAAAGCGAGATAGACGACCACCACGGTCGGTCAAATGCTGTCCACCACCGGTCCAGGCCGGATGCGTATTGGTATCAATATCGAGCTTTAGTTCTTCATTTTCCTTGCCATAGGTCGAATATGTCTCAAATGTTGAGCCATCGGTCATGACAACGGTGATTTTGTGGTATTCTGGGTGTAGTTCTTTTTTCATGTGCCTTCATCCTGCAAGGATCTGGAGGCATTTGGCACAAAGCGCAAATACCAGACATTGGAATGTCAAGCGGGTCTTATATCCTATTCGAAGAAGACAGACAAGTCTTAAAACCTCAAATAATTGACTGTTGAAGATGTGCTATGTTTGGGCGGGGAACCATCGGGAAAGCGATCGTCGAATAATCAGGTTTTTATGCCTGCATCCATCCAGGTCCTTTTCCGGGTGTTCCCAATCGTTTGATGAGTTGAAGGGACTCAACGCCCACAGACAATTACAAATCGGGGACACGAACTATTATGACAAAACGTGCCAGACAAGATAATTATTTCCACATCGGTATAGCAAAGCTGTCGACCATTATTTGATAGCAGGATATCAATGCGGCTGTTTTTTCCATGCGGCGCTTCACGTTTCATTTTTTCATATCCCACCAGTTCATGAACCTGTCCGGATTCTATGGCCTCAAACGCTAGTTTATTGGGGTGCATGGTATTGATGCCGACAAGTATCTTCTTGCCGTGAATGTCGATTTCCGCAAGTCCCCAGCTATAGGAGAGTTTGCGTTTCGGGGTATCGCTTTACGAGTGTTGCGAGGATCAAAGGTTCTTTGAAGTTCATCGGTTTTTGATCCAGGGTTTCAGGCGCTTGATGGCTTCTTGCATATCGTCCAGCGAGCGCGCATAGGAAAAACGTAAAAAATACTTTCCCCGGATGGCGTCAAAATCCTGCCCCGGTGTGATGGCGACGCCGGTCTCGTCGAGGATCGTGCGGGCAAAGCTCAGGCTGTCATCGGTGAGGTCACTGATATCGACATATAGGTAAAAGGCCCCGTCAGCTGGCAGTATTTTCCCAAAACCTGCACCAGGAAGCTCGTTCAACAGATAATCGCGATTTATCTGATAGGCGTTTTTGTAGGATTCCAGCTCGTCAATACAATCAAATGCCTTGATGGCGGCGAGTTGCGATAAGGTCGGGGCATTGATGTAAAGGTTTTGCTGTAGCCGCTCAATCGGCCTGACAAGATGATCGGGCACGATCATCCAGCCGATCCGCCATCCTGTCATCGAAAAATATTTCGAAAAACTGTTGATGATGATGGTGTCTTGATTATAGGTAAGCGCCGTTGGGGCTGGCGCGCCATAGGTTAGACCATGGTAGATTTCATCTGAAATAAAACTGATATTGTTGCTGGCGCAATGAGTGGTAAGTTTTTGCAAGGAGGGGGCATCCAGCATCGCACCAGTAGGATTGGCGGGAGACGCCAATAACAGCCCCTCAAGGCTGCCGTGCTTTGAAGTCAGGTCCGCTAACTGAGAGCTGGTTGGGAACCAGCGCGATAGTTCATTTGTTTCGATAAATATGGGCTGAATATCAAGGGCGCGCAAAATGTGCGGGTAACAGGGATAGCCCGGCACCGGCAGGGCAACTTTAGCTCCCTTGTCAAAAAGTGCAAGAAAAGCCAACACAAAGCCCGCTGAACTGCCCGTCGTGACGATTATACGTTCAGCCGGGACGTCTAGATTGTAGCGGTTTTGATAATGCTGCGATATACGCCCTCGCAGCTCTGGCAGGCCTTTGGCATCTGTATATCCAAGGCGATCAGCATCAAGAGCACGATGGGCTGCGGCAATCACTTTAGAGGGGGCATTGGTCGAGGGTTGGCCTACCTCCATGTGAATAATATGCTCGCCCGCAGCCTCTTTTCCATTGGCTGCTCTCATCATGTCCATGACGATAAAGGGAGGAATATGGGAGCGGCTGGCGATTCTGGGCTTTGATCTCACGTCAATTGTCCTGTCGCATCGTAAATCATCGAGGTAAGCAATTTGATTCATATCAGATATTGAGGATCAATTGCGGGCGAAAAGTCTTGATATTGCCCTATTGGGCAGGTCTGATCGGTTGAAACAATCAATATCAGCAACAATTGCGGTTTTACTTGGTTGACCTTTGTCTGGTTGAACCATAAATCTGTTGCAGAGGTAAAGAGTGTTTGGGAATAGGGGGTGTTTTGCTACGATGATCCCTTGCCACCCGGTGGTATTTTAAAGCAACCAGAACGAAACGACAAAAGGTGTTGGACTGTTAATGCGCTTTTTTCTAGATAAGCTGAAATTGCACAAGCTGCTGGTTTCTGCATTGGCCGCCACAGTGGTTATGGTCTCGGTTTTTACAAATGCGGCGCAGGCTCGCGGTCTAATACGCGATACTGAAACCGAGAATTTGATTCGAGAATACGCGCGGCCGATTTTTAAAGCTGCGGGACTGTTTGGTCAAAATATCAAGATCCATATTGTCTCCGACCGGGCTTTTAATGCTTTTGTGGTCGATGGTCAGAACATGTTCATCCATATAGGTGCCATCACCAACTCCAAGACCCCTAATCAGCTGATAGGTGTAATCGCTCATGAAACGGGTCACATCACCGGTGGTCATCTCGCCAGATTTCGCTCACAGCTTAAAAAGGCCCAGTCGGCAAGTCTGATGCTACAAATATTGAGCATTGCCGCGATGGTTGGCGGGGCTGCGGCTGGGAGCGAATTTGGCCAGGCCGGTGGGGCCGCCTTGATGGGTGGCAATACAATTATTCAGAAAAACATACTGGCCTATCGCCGGGTTGAAGAAAGTGCTGCCGACCGCGCTGCCATGACTTTTTTGAACGGTACACATCAATCGGCTAAGGGCATGTTGAAAACATTTGAATTCTTTGCCGATCAGGGGCTGGCGTCCCTGCGACAGGCTGATCCTTACCTGCAAAGCCATCCCATGCCCCGCCAACGCCTGGCACAATTGCGGGACATTGCCCGTCGCAGTCCTTATTTTAATGTGCTTGACCGCCCGTCACTGCAAAGACGTCACGAAATGGTGAAGGCCAAACTTATTGGTTTTCTTGAAAATCCAGCTATTGTGTTCAATCTGTACAACAGGCGCAATACGAGCCTGCCCGCGCGTTATGCAAGAGCAATTGCCTCTTATCGTCGTGGGGGCCTCAAATCGTTTTTGCCTAAAATTAATGCGTTGATATCAGAGCATTCAGACAATCCCTTTTTTCATGAGATCAAGGGGCAGTTCTTATTCGAGGGAGGACGGCCGACAACGGCAATCAAACCTTTGCGCAAAGCCGTTAGTCTCGCACCAGACGCCCCCTTGATCCGTGTCTTGTTGGCGCAGGCATTGTTGGCAAGCAATGATGATTTGCTTGTCGATGAGGCGATTCGTCATCTTCGCAAGGGGTTGGGACGAGAAGATAAATATGCGCTCGGATATCGGCAATTGGCGAACGCTTACGCTAGAAAAAGGAAAATATCGAGAGCAGAGATTGCATCTGCACAAGCCTATTTTTACGAGGGACGGCTAAAACTTGCGAAACAGCAGGCCAAGAGGGCGAAAAAGAAATTGAAAAATGGCAGTGCCCAGTGGTTGATCGCGGATGATATTCTGAGATTTCAACAACCTAAACGATAAATGCGGTATTGGTATTTTGTTGGTCTGATTTGAGGCAGGTTGCATAGAATATATATGGAATACATATTAATTTATTGAAGCGTCAGAATGAAACTGTTGCTTTAAGTATGATGAGGAGTGAAAGAACATGGGAATGAGATTGTTGACGAGGTTTCTGGCAATCGGCCTTGCGGGGTTGTTGCTGGCATCTTGCGCCGAAGAGCAAAGCTCTAATGAGAGCAAAGCTAAACCTGACGCCGGTGCCAAGATAGAAAGGGTTGCCAAAGCGGTTGCCAATAAAAAGACATCCCAGAAAGGCTTTTCCCGTGAGCAGGAAGAAGCCATTGCCAGGATCGTCCGCCAAACATTGGTTTCAAGGCCCGAAATCATCCAGGAAGCGATTGTGGCCCTGCAGCAAAAAGAAAAAGCACAAGAAGCAAAGCGGAAAATTTCAGCGCTCTCTGACAATGCCGAGACTTTATACCGTTCAAAATTTGATCCAGTCGCAGGCAATCCCGACGGAGATGTCACAGTGGTCGAGTTTTTCGATTATAATTGTCCCTATTGCCGTAAGGGTTTCAAAACACTTGAGAAGGTAGTGAAGCAGGACAAAAATATTCGTGTGGTGTTCAAGGAATTTCCGATTTTCGGCAATGCATCTTTGACAGCAGCGCGTGCGGCTCTGGCCTCCAAGGAGCAGGGTAAATATTACGTATATCACAAAGCTTTGCTTGAAGCGGACGGGCGCCTTACGGATAGCTCTGTGTTTACGATTGCCCGGCAGGTTGGCCTTGATATTGATCGCTTGAGAAAAGACATGGAAAGCCCAGAGGTCGCCCAATCTATTGGCGAAACAAAAGATCTGGCCAATCGGCTCGGGATCACCGGGACACCAGCTTATTATGTTGGTGATAAATTCATCGGCGGAGTGCCACCAAATCTAAGTGAAGTGATGAAAAGGCACGCATCAGATATCCGTAAGAATGGCTGTAAAATCTGCTAGAATCACTTATTGGAAACTCAGAATGTTGAGTGGCAGGGCACTATTGTTCGGCCACTCAAGTTTTAATGATGAGGCTTGTTGATGAGAATTTCTGTGAAAAACTTTTGGCGTTTATTTGTGATTGGCTGGCTATTTCTGATCGGGTTTGGATTGACATTTACACAGGTGTCTGCTGAAAAAATCAATAATAATATCGCGGTTTTTGCGGCTCTCGATAAAGTTTCCGCGCGCATTTCTCATTTGGAAGTGCCACTCAATACCACTGTGGAATTTGGGGCTTTATTGATCACTCCAAGAGCCTGCCATACACGCCCTCCAACGGAAACGCCTCACACAACCGCCTTCGTCGAAGTGCAAGAGGTGCAACTGAACCAGGCCAAAGCGCCTTTGTTTATGGGCTGGATGTTTGCTGAAAGCCCCGGTATTCATGGCGTTGAGCATCCTGTGTTTGATGTCTGGCTGACTAGCTGCAAAACCTTGTGAGTTGATAGCTGCATTGGTTCTTGCAAAAAGTCCGCGGGTTTTGCCAGCGCATCTATCAGTTTTTTGCGATACACTTTTTGTTCAATTTCTATGCCGCCAAGGCTGCGCAAGTGATTGGTCAAAAACTGGGTATCCAGAAGCGAAAAGCCGCAATGATTCATGCGTGCGACAAGATTTGCCAAGGCAACCTTGCTGGCATCCCGCTCAAATGAGAACATGCTTTCGCCGAAAAATGCGCCGCCAATGTGAACACCATAAAGCCCGCCCACCAACTTGCCATCCCTCCAGGTTTCAATGGTATGGCATTGGCCCTGATCAAAAAGTTCGCCATATAATTTGCGAATGGGCTTGTTGATCCAGGTACTGATACGCCCGGCTTTAGACGAGCTGCAGCCTCCAATCACACCCTCAAAATCACAATTGACGCGGATTTCAAAATTTTCTTTTAGAATGAGCCGCTTGAGACTTTTGGAGAGATGAAAGCCATTCAGCGGAATTATCCCACGCTCTGTTGGCTCGATCCAGAACAGTGTCTCGTCATCGGCATCCTCACCCATGGGAAAAGTGCCGTTCGAGTAGGCGTCGAGGAGAATATCCGTCGTTAATTCGCCGATTTCAGCACAAGTATAGATTGGAAGCTCCCTGATCTGTCGATTGTTACTGTTACGTAAATCTTGAGACTAGAGCTTTTCGAGGTATTTTTCCAGCCAATGAATATCATATAGGCCATTGATGATATCTTGCTCATTGATGAGGGTTGAGAACAGTGGAATGGTGGTTTCAATGCCATCAATGACAATTTCGTCCAATGAGCGCTTCAGTCTCATCATACATTCATTGCGGTTTTTACCGTGCACAATCAGCTTGCCGATCAGACTGTCATAATAAGCAGGGATGGTATAACCGGCGTAAACACCAGAATCGACGCGTACCCCAAGCCCGCCAGGAGGATGGAAATAGGAGATCGTTCCAGGGGAGGGCATAAAGGTTGAGGGGTTTTCTGCTGTGATCCGACATTCAATAGAGTGCCCGCTCAAACGCACGTCTTCTTGTGAGAGACTCAACGGCGCACCAGAGGCGATACGGATCTGCTCGATAACAATATCAACACCTGTGATCATCTCTGTGACAGGATGCTCGACCTGCAACCGAGTGTTCATTTCGATAAAATAGAAATCGCCATCTTCATAGAGAAACTCGACCGTGCCGACGCCTTCATATTGAAGCTCGGCGATCGCATTGGCAACGATCATGCCGATCTCTTCGCGTTGATCAGTATTGAGAGCGGGTGAGGGGGCTTCTTCCCATACTTTTTGATGGCGGCGTTGCAGCGAGCAATCACGTTCGCCAAGATGTATGGCATTCCCTTTACCATCACCAATAACTTGCACCTCGATATGACGGGGTGTTCCAAGATATTTTTCCAGATACATGGTGTCATCACCAAAGGCAGCTTTTGACTCGGCCCTGGCGGTTGCTAAAGACATGGAAAGCTGATCTTCTGATGTGGCGACCTTCATACCGCGACCCCCGCCGCCAGCTGAAGCCTTGATGATCACTGGATATCCAATTTCCTTGGCGACTTTCATGGCTTGTTTGTCGCTTGTCACGCCTCCTTGAGAGCCGGGTACAACCGGGATGCCAAGTCGTTTGGCCGTTTTTTTTGCTTCGATCTTGTCTCCCATCAGGCGGATATGTTCGGCGCTAGGGCCAATAAATGTAATTCCGTGCTCATGTAAAATATCGGCGAATCGGGCATTTTCAGATAGAAACCCGTAGCCAGGATGCAAGGCATCAGCGCCAGAAATTTCGCAAGCTGCCAGCAGTGCGGGGATTTTCAGGTAGCTTTCGGTAGCTGATGGCGGGCCAATGCAAACGCTTTCATCGGCTAACTTGACATGCATGGCATCGGCGTCAGCCGTGGAGTGAACGGCAACCGTTGCAATGCCCAGTTCTTTGCATGCGCGTAGAATGCGAAGGGCGATTTCACCGCGATTGGCAATTAGTACCTTGTCAAACATGAAGTTTCCTTGGTTACGCCCGGCAAATGACAAGCAGGCTCGTCGCTTGGTAGTTACTCGATGATCAAAAGCGGCTCACCGAATTCAACTGGTTGTTGATCTTCAATCAAGATGCTGGTGATTCTACCGCTGCGCGGCGCGGGAATGTGGTTCATGGTCTTCATTGCCTCGACAATCATCAAAGTGTGGCCTTCAGAGACCGTTTCACCAACTTTGACAAATGGGTCAGCTCCAGGTTCCGGGGACAGATAAACCGTACCGACCATTGGAGAAGGAACGGCGCCTGGATGGGTGGCTTCTTCGACAGGCATGGTGTTTGTTGGTGCACTGCTTGTGGCTGCGACGGGTGCGACACTGATCGCTGGTTGCATCATCCCGGCAGGCGCGGCGTTACGGGCAACGCGGATGCGCAGATCGGGTTGCTCGATCTCGATCTCGCTAAGGCCCGTTTCGGTCAGTAACTCGGCCAGTTCACGAATTAGTTCGTGATCAAGGCCTTTACCGGATTTGGATGTGCTCGTTTTTGCCATGCCTTGTTTCATGCTCCCGTTCGTTTGCCTGGTCATTTTATGTTATGCTGTCGTTGAGGGCCAGCAGTGCCAAATCATACCCTTTTGCCCCGAGGCCGCTGATGATTCCAAGCGAAACTTTGGAGACATATGAGTGGTGGCGAAAGTCTTCGCGTTTAAAAATATTAGACAGGTGGACTTCTATGCAATCACATTCGACCGCCATCAAGGCATCCATCAAGGCAACGGAGGTATGGGTGTAGGCACCGGCATTTAGAATAATCGCGGCCTTTTTCTCACCAGCCTCATGAATCCAGTCGATCAGTTCACCTTCGTGATTGCTTTGACGAAAATCTACCTTGACCCCAAGATCCCCGGCGAGCTTCTTCAAGCGAGTTTTTATATCTTCAAGCTTAAAGTCCCCATAGATTTCAGGCTCCCGGGTGCCCAGAAGGTTTAGATTGGGGCCATTGAGGACAAAAATCTGCTTGTTCATGTGAGTATGGATCGGTTCTGCTGAATTTGAGGAAATAAGAGGTCAATGGTATAATCACCAAAAATCCCTGTTGAAAATACTGACGCTGTTTCTAGCAGTTTTTCACTGCTGACGCAAAGGCATATGGCACAAGTGATGAACGGATTATTATCTGTCCCTGTAACAATTCTGCCTGTCACTTATTCAGGTCGCCAAGGCTCATAAGTTTTTGGCGCGCTCGATGATTTGGCACCAGCAAGCAGCGAGCCTTGAGGGCGGTAAGCCTTACCCGTGCCGGTATAGTTTGGAGAATGGCGCTTTTGCCAGTGCCGTGGCTGGTAGTTCTCTTTGTTTGGTAGCTGGTCAACAGTATAATGCAGCCAGCCATGCCAGTCAGCTGGCACCGTTGATGCTTCAGCTAGACCATTGAACGTGACCCAGCGGCGCGGAATACCAAGTGGACCAACCCCTTTGTGCTGGATATAGTAGCTATTACCAAACTCGTCTTCGCCAACCAGTTCCCCCTTGCGGAACGTGAAAAAGCGAGTGCCCCACGTATTACCGTTCCACCATGTAAAGACTTCGTTGAACAGTCCCATATATGCCAATCCTTGTCGATTTAGTGCGAGATTTCACCTCGCTTAGAGCTTTGCACGACTATGGCAGCATTGATTTCGTGTGTCCAGCCTTCCAGCAAAGCCAAATATGCTGATTTCCGGCATCTTGAGAGGCTGTACGATCTACTGATTTGAATTCTTACAAAATAGTGCTAACTTCTCACCTTGTTACGCAAAGTAACGCTATTTAATAATCAGATATGAGGATATAGAGTGGCGGTCAAAGCCCGAAATCGTGCTGGAAAAACAGCAATTAAAAAAGGTGGAAAAAGCCGCTCAATCGGTCCCCTTAAATCTTTAAAACCATATTTGTTGCGCCATAGAACAATGGTGATCGGCGCTCTGGTGGCGCTTGTTGTCGCCGCTTTGGCAACGTTGACCGTGCCTGTCGGTGTGCGCCGGATGATCGATGCCGGGTTTTCGGCCTCCAATTCCGAGACCATCAATACCTATTTCATAGCCATGTTTGCTGTTGGATTGGTTCTGGCATTAGCAAGTGCTGTACGCTTTTATTTTGTCAGCTGGCTGGGAGAGCGAATCGTTGCGGATCTTCGCACAGATGTTTTTAAGCGGTTGGCGACCCTAAGCCCGGCCTTTTATGATGTTACTCATTCAGGGGAGGTCATGTCACGTCTGACAGCTGATACTACCCAGATCAAAAGTGCGGTCGGAAGTTCAGCGTCGCAGGCTCTGCGTAATTTTATCATGACCATTGGCGCTGTTGTCATGATGTTTGTGACCAGCCCCAAACTGGCTGGACTGGTGGTGCTGGCGATCCCGCTGATTGTGGTTCCGTTGGTTGGGCGTGGACGTTCGGTGCGCAAATTATCGCGCGATGCACAAGATACTTTGGCCATATCATCATCGGTTGCCGCTGAAAACCTGTCTTCCATACGCACCATGCAGGGCAATAGTTTCGAATCATCGGTGACACAGAGATTTTCGGCGGCTGTCGACAAAAGTTTTGAGGCTGCCAGAGTGCGCATGAAAGCACGCGCTGGCCTAACCGCTATCGCCATTTTTCTGGTGTTTGCCAGCATAATCAGTATCCTCTGGTATGGGGCCCAAAGTGTCCTGTCGGGTAATATGAGCGGCGGCACGCTTGGCCAATTTGTGCTCTATGCCGCAATTGCGGCTGGTTCGCTCGGTGGTTTAAGTGAGGTTTGGGGGGAAGTACAGGAAACCGCTGGTGCTGCGGAGCGATTGGCGGAGCTGTTAAAAACCAGTTCGGATGTCAAAGACCCACAAAACCCGGCCAGTTTTGTCAAGGATAAAGCTGGATATATTTCCTTTAAGGATGTGCAGTTTTCCTATCCCTCACGCCCCGATACATCAGCCCTTGATGGGGTGTCGTTTGAGGTGAGTCCTGGCGAAACCGTCGCTATTGTAGGGGCTTCTGGTTCTGGAAAGAGTACGGTATTCAACCTGATCTTGCGCTTCTATGATGCTGACAAAGGCTCGGTTTCAATCGATGGCCTTGATGTCAGTGATGTCAGACTAAGTGATCTGCGTAACCGCATGGCGCTGGTTCCCCAGGATATTGCTTTGTTTGCCGATACGGTTGCCGCCAATATTGCCTATGGTACCGATGGCGCGATCCGGGAAGATATCGTTAAAGCCGCCAAAGCCGCCTATGCTCATGATTTTATCAGTGAGCTTGATCGTGGTTATGATACGCCGCTTGGTGAACATGGTGTGACCTTGTCGGGAGGACAGCGTCAGCGTATTGCCATCGCACGCGCGGTCTTGCGTGATGCCCCCATTCTTCTATTGGATGAAGCAACCAGCGCGCTCGATATCGTGAGCGAGCGAGAAGTGCAAACCGCGCTTGAAGCCTTGAAAGAAGGCCGTACCACGCTCATTATCGCCCATCGCTTGTCGACGGTGCAAGATGCCGACCGTATTCTTGTCATTGACGGGGGGCATGTCAGCGAAGAGGGCACCCACTCGACCCTCATTGATCGCGGTGGTTTATATAAAGAACTGGTAGATCTCCAGTTTTCCGAATCCTCGGTATAGATATGTTTCTAGAATGGATCACGAACTGTTTATTGGTCATATATTGCGGTTCGAAGATATGCTTGTGCATTGTTTTCAAACTGAGGTGACTAATCAACATGAGTATATTTGGTCGAACTTTACTCCTCTCAATTGTTATTGGACTATCCGTGCCAGCGGCATCTGTCGCCAAAAACCTGCCCCCGCATATATCTTTGCCGGCTCCTGAATGGGAAATATCGGAATGGATCAACTCCAAAGGGTTCAAACTGTCGGAGCTTAAGGGCAAGGTGGTTGTGATCGATTTCTTCCAGCTATGGTGCCCAGGCTGCAATAGTTTCTCGGTTCCCCTGATGCACAAGTGGGAACAAAAATACGCCGATCAGGTGAAAGCAGGGAAGATACAGTTTGTGAGTATTCATACTGTCTTTGAAGGTCACAACTATCAAAACCCGGCACGCCTGAAAAAATATTTGAAGGAGAAGGGGATTGAGCATCCCGTTGGCGTTGATAAACAGCAAAAGGGTCACTATGTGCCCCTGACCATGCGCAGGTTTAATACCAAAGGCACGCCAGAGATGGCTATCATCGACAAGCAGGGCCGTATTCGCTTTCAGCGCTTTGGTTCATTTGATGTCGCCGCGTCCGAGCAGCTGATCGACCAATTGTTGAGCGAATAGGGAAGCTACTGATTGGTCAATTTGAGCTCGATACGCCTGTTGCGGCGATAAATTTCGGGATCATCACCAAGAGCAAGGGGCTTGAACTCCCCAAAACCTGCGGCCATCAGTCTTGAAGGTTTAACCCCTTGTGACGTGAAATAGCGCACAACACTGAGCGCTCTTGCGGATGACAGCTCCCAATTGCTTGGAAATTGTACGGTCTGAATGGGCGTTGCATCTGTGTGTCCATCAACCCGTAATATCCAGTTGATTTCCTCGGGGATCTCGCCTTCCAGTGAGACAAGTGCCTGCGCAAATTGATTGAGCTGAATGGCAGCGAGGGGGTTGAGTTCGGCTGAACCGGCTGAAAACAGCACTTCTGACTGGAACACGAATCGATCGCCCACTACGCGGATATCATCACGATCACCCAGCACCTGCCGCAAACGTCCAAAAAACTCTGAACGATAGCGAGACAATTCTTGAACTTTACGGGCCAGAGCGATATTTAAACGCCTGCCAAGGTCGGCAATCCGCGTTTTATTTTTGTTTTCGCGTGCTTGTGCGGCATCAAGAGACGCGTTGATCGCAGCTAGTTGACGGCGCAAGGCCGCCATTTGATGATTGAGTAACTCCACTTTGGCGAGGGCACCAGTGCTGATCTTCTTTTGATCTTCCAGCGAGCTTGAAAGTCCTGAAACCTTTGTATTGGCGGCTTTAGACTTGTTACTTTCAACGCCAATGAGGCCCTGCAGACGTGATTTTTCGCCATCAGAGGTCGCAAGCGAGGCTGAAAGCGAGGCGATACTGTCTTCGAGCTTTTGTTTTTTGGTCTGTTCCAACGACAATAGTTCGGTCAGCTGAGTGATTTGCTGGGTCAGGCGTTGCAGAGCCGTGTCCTTGCCGCTGACTTCTTGCGAAACGAAGAAATTGGTCAGCATGAAAACGGATAGCAAAAAAGTCATGACCAATAGCAAGGTGGCCATCGCGTCAACGAAGCCAGGCCAATAATCGGTGCTAGCGTTTGATCGGCGGGTTGATCGCGCATAGGAAGCCATGATCTATCTCCGGAAAGGTCCTGGCGGCTTGCCGCTCATGGTTTTGAGTGCCGAGGCAATATCTGATTGTTGATTGGCTTGCTCGTCCATCCATTCACGTACCACTTGTTGTTCGGCACGCATTTGTTTGACGAGCCCGTCAATGCCACTGGCGAGGTCCCGAACGCCTCCGTCTGCGCCGCCGCCGCTACCCTGTTGCAGATTTTGGGTGAGCAAGGCGATACTGCGCTGCAGTTCCTGCACTGCATAGCCAATTTGCGATGCTTCCGAGCCTGAATGAGCATCGGTTTCTCCAAGCGTCGTGATGGAGGCCAGCCAATCTTCGAGTTCATTGTAAAAACGATTTTGCGCATGGGACGCCTGAAGATCAAGAAAGCCAAGGATCAATGAGCCTGCCAGTCCAAACAAAGAAGAACTAAAGGCCGTGCCCATTCCGGACAACGGCGCTTTTAGACCGGAGATCAGGTCTTCCAATCCGCTTAGATTGTCGCCGCCAGTTGGTAGCGCCCCAATGGTTTTGCCGACAGAATTAATGGTTTCCAACAATCCCCAGAAGGTGCCTAGCAGTCCAAGAAACACGAGTAGGCCGATCAGATAACGAGATGTGTCGCGCGCTTCATCAAGGCGAGAGCCAACCGAATCTAGAATTGAGCGCATGGATCCGGTTGAAAGCGCGATCGAGCCGGGGCGATCACCGAGCAGCTTGACCATGGGCGAGAGTAGCACCGGTGGTTTTCTCTGAGATTTGGTGATGTCAGACAGGCGAAAATGATTGACCCAGTTTATTTCTGGATAAAGTCGGATGATTTGGCGAAAGGAATAGATGGTGCCGAACAGCAAAACCCCGGCAATCAGGCCGTTGAGACCCGGATTGGCCATGAAGGCCCGAAATATTTGCGAATAAAGCAATAGGCCAATAAAACCGCAGGCCATCAGGAACAAGAACATCCAGCGCAGAAATACAGACGGTTTGGTCAGTGAATTCTGATAGTGCATTTCAACCATCTTTTCGCACATCCCCCCAAAGGATTTTATTTACAAGGATCTAACGCTTGTGGTTGATCCCGTTTTGTCGGCCCGATCTACAATATATAGATATTGTGGCAGGATAAATGCAAATCTATTGCAAAATCCCGGCTTTTGCCAGAGCTAATGGGTCCTGAGCTCAGGAATTGGGTGCGATGGTTTTTTGCAGCTCTTGCTGAATAGGGGCAGTGCCGGCAACGATGCTGCCTTTGGTCAACATATTTTGTCCACCCTCGGCATCTGATACGAGACCACCTGCTTCGCGTACCAGCGCGATTCCTGCTGCCATATCCCAGGCCTGGATACCGCGCTCCCAATACCCATCGAAGCGGCCAGCTGCCACCCAGGCCAGGTCAATCGCAGCAGATCCGGTGCGCCGTATACCAACAACGGATTGCATGACGTCCCGGCATTCTTGAATAAATACCTCTTTACCTGACTTACCGCGATGAGGAACGCCGGTTACAATCACCGCATCTTCGAGCTTCTCGCGTCCCGCAACCCGGATACGCCGGTCATTCAAGAAGGCACCCGATCCTTTTTCGGCGGTGAACATTTCATCCATGACGGGATTGTAGATCAAGCCAGCCACCAGTTTGCCGTCACGCTCGAGAGCGATCGATATGGCGAACTGGGGGATGCCGTGCAAATAATTGGTGGTGCCGTCCAGCGGATCGACGATCCACCGGTGTGTTTTGTCCGTGCCCTCGACAATGCCGCGCTCTTCCATCAGGAAGTTATAGTGTGGGCGGGCGTGGGACAATTCCTCATAGATGATTTTTTCGGCCCGGTGGTCGGCGCGTGAAACGAAATCTGCGGGGCCCTTGGTGGCCACCTGCAAATGCTCTACTTCCCCAAAGTCGCGTGACAAAGCACGACCCGCTTTGCGTGCGGCCTTGGTCATGACATTCATAAGCGCCGATGCTGGCATATCTGTCCCCGGTTCTGATCAGTGGATATACATAAGAGTAAGAACGGGGTTTTCCCGCATTGAGATCAGGCTCTACCCTATAACGGCGATATTGTCGATAAGCCTTGTGCGCCCAAGCGTAGCAGCGATTAATAGTCGCGCCGGTTGGCCTTTATATTGTTTCAACGGAGCCAGCGTATTGGCATCGCACAATTCAAAATAGTCAAGCTGGAAGCCAGCCCTGGATAAAAGCTCAATTGTTTGTTGTGCAGCTTTGATCATGGGAGCGCCTTTTTGTAGTCGTGCGCGCGTTTCAAGTAGCCCCTTATGGAGCAGGGGGGCTGTCTGACGATCTGTTTTGGACAAATATATATTGCGTGAGGATCGCGCCAGCCCGTCGTTTTCGCGCACGATGGGACCGCTCATCACATCAACAGGCAGATCAAGATCAATCACAAGGCGCCTGATCACCAGCAATTGCTGGTAATCTTTTTCCCCAAATAACGCGATATCTGGAGTGCAATGCAGCAATAATTTTGTGACCACCGTCGCTACACCACCAAAAAAATGCGGACGTGAAGCACCGCAAAGTCCTTCAGAAATACCCGTTACGGAAATATTGGTTGAAAACCCCTGGGGGTAAATCTGGCTAGCGTCAGGGGCGTAGACAAGATCGACTCCGATTGTTTTGAGTTTGTTGAGATCGGCGCTCAGGTCGCGAGGATATTGATCGAGATCCTCGCCTTGTCCAAACTGCTTTGGATTGACAAACACGGAGACAATCACTTTGTTCGCAACGGTGCGCGCCAGCTTAACCAGCGACAAATGACCTTCGTGCAGAGCGCCCATTGTCGGCACCAAAGCGATCGTTTGGCTATTGTGTCGCCATTTTGATCTCACAGATTGGAGATCGGCAAGCTTGGATATGGTGCTCAAATCAATGCTCATAAGCTGTGTTTTTTCTTACTCTATATATAGGCGGGTATTTCAAACGTTATAAAAGCATGCCCCTTAAGGTTTTCATACCACTATTGCGATCGGCCAAAACAGGTGGATATTACAGGTACTGTCGGGACGGCAAGTGTGGAAACTACAGGCGTTCGCTAACTCTGTACATATTGTCGTGGCACAAATGACACAACCTTGCCACATTTCCTTAATGAACCGTTAATGCGTGTTTACAGTTCCGAACCAATAGTCTAATCCTGAAATAGAACAAACAGGAAGGGCCAGGTTCAGGTCGTCGAGGTTTGCCCCCATAATTTAGTTGGGGGCGGGTTCTTGGATCAAAAAGGTTCAGAGTTCGTTTGTGGGGTGAAACCCATCTAGGTTCAGGCCCTGTGGGATTGGTTAGGATCCCGGCCTGGTTGTGTAACTAAAAGAGTTATGTTGTTGTTGTGTCAGTTCGGGTATGGCAGTCAATGTAGCGGAAAATTAAAGTTAAGTGGAGAAGTAGTATGATTGGGGGACTTTTAAAGTCAACAAGCAGCCTGGCTATTGTTGCCGCTGCTGGTATGTTCATCGGTGGTTTGGCCCTTACACCAGCAATGGCTGCTGATTTGGGTGGAGATTGCTGTGCGGATCTCGAAGAGCGCGTTGCTGATCTTGAAGCGACAACTGCTCGCAAGGGTAACCGCAAAGTTTCATTGACAGTTTCAGGCTGGGTCGCTCGCGATTTTGGCTGGATTGATGACGCAGATGGCTTCAGTGAATTTTATGCAAGTGGTCATGGTCCATCAGGATCACGCGTCCAGTTCGCTGGTAGCGCTAAAATGTCATCAAACTGGACTGCAGGTTATGTGCTTCGTTTTCGGATTACAGAAGATCGTAACAGCACTACGCTTACAAATGCTGGTTCCAGTCAGGGTGGTGGATTTGTCCACCCAACAAAGCTTGACAAAAACTATATCTACTTCAAAAATGCTGGATTTGGTACATTTGTTCTTGGGCATACTTATGCTCCAACCGATGGTGTTGCCGAGATTTCTCTTGGTGGACGCGGTGTAACAGGTGCATCTAGTGCGAGCCTTTGGAATGCAACTGATTTGAATGGTTTCAATCTGGAAAACGGCGATCATGAAGCGGTTGCTTACATCTCACCAACAATAGCTGGCTTCACTCTCGCTGTTGCCTGGGCCGATCTCGATGATCATGTCACCGCACTTGGTGGTGGTGTAGATGTATGGGATATGGCTCTTCGTTATGCCAACGAATTTGGTCCAATCCGCATCGCTGCTGGTATTGGTTACACAACAACTGATGATGATACCAATGCAGCAGGTGCTGCTGTAGATGGTGCAAATGTCATGGGTTCAATCGCCCTGTTGCATGTTCCTACCGGTTTGAACGTAGCATTCGCTGCTGGTACAGAGGTCGACGGTGGTCTCGGTACTCTCGTAGCAGATGTGTATGACAAGCAGTTTTGGCACGTTCAGGGTGGCGTAAACAGCAACTTCTTTGGTCCTGGTAACACCAGCATCTATGCTGAATATGGTGAGTATGACTTTGATGGTGGAAATACAGCTGGAACTGCTGCTGCAGTTGGCGTTGCAAGTGTCGATACCACAATGTGGGGCTTAGGTGTTGTCCAACACTTCGATAGTGCTGCTACCGAACTCTATATTGCCTATCGTCATTGGGAAGATGATGGAACAGCCAATGGCGACGTAGATCAGATCATGGGTGGTGCTCGCATCAAGTTCTAGTCGAACTTGATCGAACAAGAAAATCAAAAACCGCCTCTCTTGAAAAAGGGAGGCGGTTTTTCTTTGCAGTTTTAGCCGTGCTTCCATCCATCCATCTATCCATCCATCTATC
>JAAETJ010000577.1 GCA_024228495.1 bacterium
AAATCGTCGTCGACAATATGCTCACCGCCGTTACCGAGCGGGTCGGCTCGATTATCCGTTTCAACGACGCATTCCTTGAGTTTCTCAGCAATTTTGGCATCCGGCCGCATGCCTGCTCCGTCCGTGCTCCCCACGAAAAGGACTATGCTTCATAATACACCTCTTTTGTGTGATCAGACACAAACTCGATATGTTTATGTCTTTTTGATAGTTTTCTGCCCTGATGCTTGAAGGGCCTGTCAGCACCGGGCGGTTCAAAGAGACATTGATGCTTGTCGTTATACACTTGACCGCTGAGAAGCCCATGCCTGTACCAGGCCTTAACAGTGGTGGTCGAGACATTGAGGATGCCGGCCATCTCTTTGACTGTAAGCAGACCTTTCTCACGAAGCCGGTGCCATCGACTTTTCAAACCATATTCCCTGCAAATATTTCCGACAAGTATTCCAGTGAATGATTTGCCTTTTCCTGAGAGTAGCCCCTCATTGTTGAGCATCGATGCTATTTGCTTAAACGTATGATTGTCCTGGAGCTGGTCAATGCGAACTACTACCGCATCTGCTGTCTGCCATGTTTTGCAGGCCGGCAACGGTATAGCGGCCTTCAGCACGGCGGTTGTTCCACCCTTGAAGCGGACTTGTATCAATATACACTCATTGCGAGTAAGGGTAATATCCTCAATGAGCAAACGAACCATCCGCTTACGGTCCCGATCAGGCGTATTGAGGTCTTTCCACAGCCTGGGGAAATCTGTGGTCAGGGCAAGGATTTTTGTACGCTCCTCCTCGCTGATTCGAAAGCGGTCAGATTGACTTTGTCGCTCAGATTCTTGCTGCCCCTGCTCAAGGGCACGCAGCTTTTGGTTCCATTCTGCCTCCAGTATGTTTGCTACGAGCCGATTGTTGGGATCAACCTGCATATAGCGCTGCCGGGCGAGATCGGCTTCGTAGCGTAGACGCTCCACCTGCTTGGCGCGCAATCTGTTCGCCTCATCCAGCCTTTCTGACAGTTCATCCTGGACTGCCAATGCCACATTGAGGGCTATTGGCGTCATAGTATCCATCAAAAGCTCACTAATTGCACGATCTACATTGACCCCCGGTATTCTTTGACAAGTTTTTTTGCCATGTTCGATTCCATCCTTCTGGCAGTTGTATTGGGGAAAAAGGATACCTCGCCGCTCATGATAGCGAACCGTCATGCGACAGCCACAGACACCACAAATGACAATCCCCTGTCCAAGTGCGGATCCCTCCCGAGGAGAACTCTTGGACCGCTCTAGCCCATAGGCTTGTGCGCATTTTTTAAGCCTGCGCTGGTTATCCTCAAACTCCTCAAAGGATATGTAACCCTCATGCATCCCAGGAATCAAGGAAATCCATTCCTCCCGAGGTCGCTTCCTGTAGATTGTCTTACCGTCAATTCCTTTGCGGCTCTGCATTCGTCCAAACACAAAGGCACCTCCATATCTTGGATTATGTAAAAGGCTAAGTGTACGGGAATGGCACAATTCTCCCCACAGCAGCTCGCCTTTGTTTGGACTTTTCCGCAATCTACGCGGAAACAGCAATTTCTGATCTTTGAAATACTTGACTGTCGCATAGGCTGATCCGACTCGCCGATATGTTTGAAAGAATACGGTAATAGTCTCGCGTACCTGGGAATCCGGATCCAGTCGGACCTTTTTTTGCTCATCGTAGACAAAGCCCACAGGCAGAGGAGAGGCTAATTCTCCACGCTTTGCCTTGTTCAAGATCCCACCTTGAAGACGAGCCCGCAAGAAATGGAGTTCCGCCTCACTCATTGTGCCTTTTAGTCCCAGCAGTAGCCGATCATTAAAATCATTGGGATTATAAAGACCATCCTCGTCCAAGATGAGTGAATCCGCAAGGGCACAAAGCTCTAAGAGGCGGTGCCAGTCGGCACAGTTTCTTGCCAAACGAGATACTTCAAGGCCAAGCACAACTCCCACATGCCCAAGACTCACCTCTGTGATCAAGCGCTTGAAGCCCTCTCGATCAGCTGCGGAAGCTCCGGACTGCCCGAGGTCACTATCTATAACGTGCACCCTTTCAGTAGGCCAGCCTAATGCCACCGCTCGCTGTCGGAGTGCATACTGGCGCTTTGCGCTCTCGGTGTTCTCGAAGACCTGCCTCATGGTTGACTGACGTACGTAGAGATATGCATCCCGATTTAGATGCGAGGCCTTTACCTTTGAATGCGTTTCAACTATCATCTCCTCCCCCCTTTGGTGCAAGAAAACGCCATACCTGCCAGTATCATCACGATATCGGGATCCATATACAATTGCCTTTTGGTGGGTTCACCTCCTACAGGTTTATCCTTAGCGGAATCGTAGCTTCCCCAGGCTGTGATCCATGTTGCCATTCCTCGCTGCACAAACACTCCCAGGCCCAGCCCAGTTGATAGTTGTCTAAGAGCCTGATACCTCAATTGTTCATAGCGGTGAGCAACGGTGTTATAAGAATGTGCAGGGTGCACTAAGGGCGCAGTTTTTTTTGTTGTCGTGCAAGTGCCCTTTCGATACTGCGGGGGTGGACTGAGATATCGAAGTGAACCTTGATAAGCTCTACCAAGGCCGGTGGGCGAAGGGTCGGATCTTCGGCAAGAGCCGTTACCATAAAGGTAACCAGTTTCTCTGTGAGCTTGTGGGGAACTTTCGGGCCTCGCCGCTTCGGAAAAAGTCCTCCGATTCCTTTCTTTTTGAACCGTTTCAAGACCTGATAGAAAGTAACGCGTGAAAAGCCAAATGCCTGGGCTGCAGAGGATGCAGACATCCCTTCGGTTTGATGCCGACGCAACATCTCGTATTTGACCTGTATGAGATCCCGCCGGTCGAAAAACTCGTTTTCCCGGAACAGCTGATCTGTGACATCTTCCGGGCGGGGATTGAGCAAGCCCTGTTCGTTCAATGCCTTTAATTTGAGGTCGGAAAATGATGGCTTTGGCATCGTAAGCTCCTCTGGGGTTGTGGTCTCTGTGCGTTAATTTAATTATTTCACTCAACCAAATGGTATAAATGTTTTTCTGCCACATATATTCTATATATTTAATTAATATATCAGAATATAACTGTTTGGCAACAAAATATTCCGACATAATTATCCTTACAGTTACGGCATATTTTACTTTACACATTTTTCGCATCCCTCCTCTCGGTTAGCAGACTCAAAAACATCGCCAATCAGACGACACAACTCCAACAGATCGACGATCCTGAAGGGAGACCGGCCGGCCGCAACAGCTACAAAAGGATCTTGTCCAGCAACATCGGTCCAGCCAGCCGGGACCTGACATAATTTTCCAGCCTCATCATGGTAATAGACCCGAAATTCTCCCCAGGTGTGCTTGTAGGCTAACAGGTGATAAGTATTTCCATGGAGGGGATGGAAGGGATGAGAAATTTGAAATGTTTTTGCTTCATCGTTGCATAAGGGAGCATTTGTCAGTTCAGACCAAAGGTAAGGTGGAAAACTCCATCAAGTATCTACGGCAAAACTTCTGGCCGCTCAGGAACTTTACCGACCTTGAAGATGTACAGCGCCAAGTGAGACTCTGGCTCGATGATGTTGCCAATGTACGTCAACATGGGACCACCGGCAAACGCCCTATCGATCTTTTACAGGGATTGAACCCTTTGCCCGAGACCTTGCCCAACACGAGACAAACCTGTTCCCCCCTGGTTCACAAAGACTTTGCTGTGCGTTTTGACGGTAACTCTTACAGCGTACCCCCCTGGGCTATCGGAAAAAAAGTCACGCTCAAGGCGGATGATCTCCAGGTGGCCGTTTACATCAAGGACAAACCGACGGCCTGTCACCGAAGGTGCTGGGCCAGGAAGCAACGGCTGGAGTTGCCGGGTCACCTGCAACAGGTGAAAAAGATAAAGAAAAGGACGCTGCAGGATAAGCAGGCTATGGTCTTTCTCTCTTTAGGCGAAAATGCTTTGCGTTATCTGGAACAGTTAGCTTCCCTGCAGCTGCCACTCAGGAAAAACATCAACGTCCTCTTACGACTAAGGGACGAATACGGAGATACATCGTTGCTCTACGCCCTGGAAAAGTCTCTGGAGAAAAAGGTTATCGGGGCTGACTATGTCCGCAACATCCTCTATCAGGAGATGACTCCTGTTACCACCCATCAGCC
>JAAETJ010000578.1 GCA_024228495.1 bacterium
CTGGCTGTCGGGATCCAAAATCACTTGTCCCTTTGCATCGTAGGCCAAACCGACCGGCAGTTGACAGCGAAGTTCACCCCGGCGCGCTTTATTCAAAAGACCGCCACGAAGCCGCGCTGTCAGCAGGTGGGTTTCTGCTTCAGACATGGTGCCCTTCAAACCGAGCAAAAGCCGGTCGTTGAAATCCGTGGGGTCGTATATGCCATCTTCATCCAGAATAAGCGTATTCGTCAGGGCACAGATCTCGATGAGCCGATGCCAGTCCATTGAGTTACGTGCGAGCCTGGAAACCTCCAGCCCCATAACGATACCGCCCCACCCCAGCCCCACTTCGGCAACCAGCTTTTGAAACCCTTGTCGATCTACGGCCGTACTTGCAGATTGACCAAGGTCCGTATCGATCACATCAATACGCTCGGCCGGCCAACCCAGTGCAATGGCTCGCTGTTTAAGCTCATATTGTCGTTTGGTGCTTTCGGTATTTTCGAACACCTGCCGAACCGTGGACTGCCGCACATACAAGTAAGCTGTGCGTTTAAGATGCTTGGCGCTTATTTTTGAATTGGTCTCCATGATTAAAAAGCCTCCATCTGGTTATGGTTGAGTACAATACCGGCCAGCATTCCGGCCAGCTCTGTTTGCACGGATGAAAGAATTGTGTTAGCCTCATGGGAATCGACATGGCCATAGGCTGCTTTTACTTGACAATGCTCACAAGTGGCTTCTATCCATGCTCGCATCCCTTTTTGTAACATCGCCCCTAAGCCGTATAC
>JAAETJ010000579.1 GCA_024228495.1 bacterium
AGGTGCAAGCATTGCTTCAACCTATCGCGGACCATTCTCGCGCCACTGAGGCGCAGATGATCGAGCAGGTGCGCGATGGTTTGTTGGCCCAGAAAAAGGGCATGAGCGATGAACACCGGGCGAAAGTAAGCCGTGAGGCCGATAGACAGTTCTCTACAACAGCTGCGTCAAGCATGGAGGAGGCTATCAATAACGCCATGCTCATTGTCGGAAAAGAAACACCCAAACAGGATGACGGACAGGATGCTAGACGGAAATCCCGCCGAGGGGGCAAAGGCTTGACCCCAACTCAACAAGCCGAAATGGAGGAGGATGATTCGTTAGATGAGATCTTCCTCAAATATAACAACCTAAACTAATGGTAACTGGAAATCCTTTTGAAGCCTTCTCGGACTTCATGGTAGCAACTCCGAAGGCCCAGGCATCTGGGGTTGACGAGTGGGCGGTGTACCTTGAACAGAGTACGTGGATCCTGAACGGCATGTTCGCCCACGGCAATATGGATAATCGTTTCTTCGCTGGAACGTCTATCACCGATCAGTTCATTCCTGATGTAGCATCGACGGGTGTGTATCGCCGTCCAAACGGCGCGGCCACCTTCTCGATGCCCCAACACTTCCTGACATGGACGAGC
>JAAETJ010000580.1 GCA_024228495.1 bacterium
ATGGCCTGAAAGGTCTTCAGATAAAGTGTCAAGGCATGCAGCCGGGGGCCGAACGGTGAACCATGGACGGCAACTGTCAGTACCGGATGAATACTCCCCACTTACGCCGATTGAAAATTCCCCAGTTCTGAGCGCCTGAGAGCCATGTATTTGGGGATGCATCCCCAAATACATGGTGTTGGCAAATTTCACCGGCCTGAATGTTCCCCTTTGAGATGAAGGGAGTTCGGGTGGTAAAACTGAGGGAGATCGTTTTGATCCACGATTTGAGAAGACAAGGGCTGAGTGTCAGCGCGATTGCGCGCAAGCTTTGTGCCGACAGAAAGACTATTCGCAAATATTTGAATGCCGGGCTCGAGGGCCCGGTTTATGGGCCGCGTACAGCACGTTCTCGCTTGATTGATCCATTTTGCGATTATCTGCGTGAGAGGGTTGTGCAATATCCCGGCCTGTCGGGTACACGGCTTTTGCGCGAGATCCGCGATTTGGGCTATGAGGGCGGTTATTCTGCGGTGACCGATTACCTGCGCGATGTACGACCAGCGGAGCGCACTCAATTTGAGCGCCGCTTCGAGACACCGCCGGGCAAACAAGCGCAGGTAGACTTCGCCGAGTTTCAGACCGTGTTCACGGATGAGCCCGGGGTGATGCGCAAGGTCTGGCTGTTTTCCATGGTTCTGGGCCATAGCCGTTGGCTCTGGGGCCGATATTGTTCCAGCCAGAACCTGCAGACGGTTCTACGGTGTCATATCGCCGCCTTTGAGGCCATAGGCGGGGTGGCATCAGAAGTGCTTTATGATCGGATGAAGACAGCTGTAATCGGTGAAGATGGCGATGGCACGATCAATTACAACAAATCCTTGGTCGCGCTGTTGAACCATTATGGGGCTGTACCGCGTGCCTGCAAACCATACCGCGCCAAAACCAAGGGCAAAGTGGAGCGACCATTCAGCTATATCCGCCAGGACTTCTTTCTGGCCAGGGTTTTCCGTAATCTGGATGATCTGAATGCCCAGTTCGCAGAATGGTGCAACACAATCGCCAACCCCCGTGTTCACGCCACCACCGGGTTGGTCGTAGACGAGGCCTTTGTGGCTGAGCAGCCATCGTTAATCGCCTTGCCACCTGTTCCCTACAATGCTGTCCTGCTGGTGGAGCGCCGTGTCAGCCATGATGGTATGGTCTCTGTAGCCGGGAATTATTATTCTGTTCCGGACACCACGTGCAATCGTGTGGTCGAGGTACAAAGCCACCCCAGCAAGATATGTATCTTCGAAGGCGGCAACTTGATCGCCACGCATCCGGTGCTGGAAGGCAAGAAGCAGCGCCGTGTTGATCCGACCCACCGCAAAGCACCTTTGCTGAACAAAGCCGTGCAGCCCGAGATCAATGTGCCGCAAAGATCATTGGCCTTCTACGGGGCGGTAGGGAACCGCCTGGCAGCACAAGGAGACGCGCGATGACCTCGGCCCTGGATAATATCCGTGCCAGCCTTGTTGGCCTTAAAATGCCGCGTGCCCTTGAAGCATTGGATCACACGATGCAGCAAATCGAACGCGGCGATATTACAGCAATTGAAGCCATTGATACCCTTCTTTCTGAAGAATTTACCAATCGTGAAACGCGCCGTGTGACCGTGGCCTTGATGACCTCCAAGCTTCTGCCCGCCAAAACACTGGAAAGCTTTGACTTCTCGTTCCAGCCTTCCCTGGATAAGAGCCGCATCATGGCATTGGCGCAGCTGGATTTTGTCAAACGTGCGGAAACCGTTCACTTCCTTGGCCCACCTGGCACCGGCAAAAGCCATTTGGCAACGGCCCTTGGTGTCGCCTGCGTCAAAGCCGGCAAAAGCGTTTACCGTGCGACTTTGGCCGAGTTGATTGAGGCCCTGCTCAAAGCTGAACGTGAGGGCCGGTTGGTCGAAAAGCTGAGGTTTTATGCCCGGGCAGCCCTGTTGATTGTAGATGAGATTGGCTATTTACCGATCAGCACCGGTGGCGCAAATCTGTTCTTTCAACTGGTCAGCGTCCGATATGAAAAAGGTGCCATGATCCTGACGTCAAATCGCGGGTTCGCCGAATGGGGTGAAGTCTTCGGCGACCCCGTCGTTGCAACCGCCCTCCTGGACCGGCTCCTGCATCACGCCATCGTCGTCCAAATCGAGGGCGCAAGTTACCGTCTTCGTCACCACACGGACCTGATACCGGAACACGTCCGTTCCAACGCACCAATCTCACCGCCACCACCGCCACCACCGCCAAAACGCCGTGGCAGGCCAACAAAACAGGAGGCAAATATCAAACAAACAAGCTGATCAATAAATCCGAAAACTGGGGAATTTTACTTCGGCACTTTTGGGGAAAATTACTTCGGCATTGACACCATGATCATCACCAGCCAACTGCCGGTCAATACCTGGCATGAAGTTATCGGCGAACCCACCTTCGCCGACGCTATACTGGACCGCATCGTCCACAACGCCTACCGCTTGGAACTCGACGGTGAGTCCCTGCGCAAAACCAAAGCCACCAAACAGGAGAAAATATCATGATCAGAATGTACCAACCGGTTGCCCCCGTGATCAACAGGCACCTCCCATGCGCGGCGCTGCGATTGCCGTATGGAGGGCACTACGCACCGCGCATGGGTCCCTCCTATTGATGACGGGGACAGCCTCCATCAAACTTGACGAAACACAAAGATAATGACATCAAAAGAAACACCCAGCGGTCATAATCCCGCTGTCCAACCGATGCAGTGAAAAACTGCCCGCGTTGCTCCGGACAGACTGCCCGCCATCACCGGAATGCGCACGCAATACACGCGAGCCGGTTTTTAGTGGGAAATAGAGTTGATCACGTTTACACGCAACTAAATATAAATTACTGGATATTGTTGTGGATTAATGTTTATGGCTTCCTGAAAGAAAATCTACCAAGAAATGCACTTCTAGTTTGCTATGAAAAATTGTGTGATGGTTCGATTAATTTATGGAATGATTTATTATCTAGGTTGGAGTTAGCCATTCCGACATCATC
>JAAETJ010000581.1 GCA_024228495.1 bacterium
ATGGAGGCTGAGCCCGGAATCGAACCGAGGTCCACGGCTTTGCAGGCCGCTGCATAACCACTCTGCCACTCAGCCTTGGAGTGAGGTGTTACCGGTTAAGTATCCGGCATTATATCGCTAATATCCAGGTTCAGCGTTAAACAAAAAACCCCGAGACTTGCTCGGGGTTTTCCGAATACTTGGAGCGGGAAACGAGATTCGAACTCGCGACCCCAACCTTGGCAAGTTGGCCGGGACGCGTTTTACCTCGTAACATTCCGCTACTCAGAAAACCTTGCCACTGCTGGATTTTCCCCAGGTTGACCCCAAACCTGGACATACCAAATAACAGCGTATAACATCCGAATACGAAGGCTGTTTTTACCTCAGATTGTTACCCTAGGGCAGTTAATCCTTTGTGAGAACAGCATTCCGTAACTGACTGATTGCTCGTTTCCAGATGCCCAACCCTGAAAAGTTGGGGGTCGCCGTGAGAAACGAGGTGCGCATCATAAGCGAAACCCGGCGAGGCAGCAACCTCAACCGGGCTTCTGACCAATACCGTCGCTTGGAGACGATTATGGCTAAGCAATATTCTACCCCACCCCGAGGATTCACAGACAAGTTCATCGACTCTCTGAGTCCACCGTCCAGTCGTATCGAGTTACCCGACAAGGCCACTCCAGGCTTGAGACTAAGGGTGTCACCTACCGGTACAAGAACGTTCATCTGGCGCTATGCCGACTACGGAAAAAGCAAGGTGCTGACCCTTGGCACCTATAGCTCTGGTGAAGGCGGTATGACACTGAAGAAGGCGCGTGACGCTCTCCAGAAAGCAAAAGCAGCGCACAAAGAGGGTGTCTCCCTATCCACTCCCATTGACACTCCCAAAACAGTTAAAGAGTTGGGCGAGTTGTTTTTTGAACGGCGCATCCTACCCCACCGGAAAGTTCCTGAGGCGGTTCGAGTTGTCCTAGACCGGGACATCTACCCCGTGATTGGCAATCGCAAATTAACCACCCTCACGGCTCCCACACTTGCCCATGTTGTCGAAAAAGTGGTTGACCGTGGCGCAAGCACCTATGCGGGAAAAGTGCTGCAGGTATTGAAACAGATGTTCAGGTTTGCCGAAGGTCGAGGATATATCGACCACTCCCCCGCCTACGCCTTAGACAAGAAAGATCTAGGGTGCGTGGACAACATGAAGGATCGGTACTTGGACACCGATGAAATCCGGATTGTCTGGAATACGATTGACAAGGCTCCCCTCCTCTCTATTCAGGCCCGCATTGGCTTAAAGATTCTTCTCCTAACTGGGGTGCGTACTGCAGAGCTGCAACTGGCTGAATGGAAGCACATCAGTTTCAAAAAGGCCGAATGGTTTATCCCTGAGGAGAACAGTAAAACTACAGCCTGGACAGTCCCCCTCTCTCCTGCCGTGATTGAGTTGCTATCGATTTTAAAAGATGCCGTCGATGGTTCCCCTTGGGTGATGGCGTCTCCGAAGTCTAAAGATGGCCGGTTAACTTCCAAAGTATTTGGTCGTGCGGCACGCCGTCTGTTCAACCTGAAGGATGAAACCGGCAACCCTCTGATGGATATCCCTGCATGGTCGCCACATGACCTTAGACGGACAATGAGAACCCACATGGATGATTTACACATTGAACCCCACATAGCGGAAAAGTGCCTTAACCACTCACTCGGCCGTATTGAGAAAACATATAACCGCAATGACCTGCTGGACAAGAGACGGGAGGCCCTAGAGAAATGGGCTGATTTCGTGGATCTGGTAGTACATGACCGGAATAACGTTGCTTTGATCAGCGAAAACAGAGGGGGTGCGTGATGGATGAGCTACTAAAAAAATACGCAAAAAACACCATGAGCCTGGAAGAAAAAGCACGGTTAGGAATTCTTCCGGATCAACTAAGATTTTCGGAAATAATAGATTTATGGGTGAGGCGAATCAGAAAAGACGATGACATAACCACTAAGAGACAACTTCGAGAGAAGAGAAGAAACTTAGATGTAGCATTGAGCGGCGCCAGAAAAGCCGGGGTCTTAAAGGTATCGAAAAAGACGATTACCAATACATTATACGAGCCGATTTCATCGGACGACCCATGGCGAAATAGATTTGAGCGGGCTACCATAAGCGATCAATGGCAAAATAGAGACTTTGGAGGATCTACCCGCCGTCCTTCTAGAAGAATGAAGAGATCCACTGGAACAAAGGAGACAACTGTTTACTCTGTACATCAAGACGACTTTCGCGCTTGGCTTATTTCGGAAGGAGAGGAGGTTACAGATATTCCCGAAGGACTGAGGCTTTGGGCAGGATGGAGCAATGGGGACTCAAGCCAGAACCATTCCGATGTTTCAGACCCTACCGAGCCACCACGGGAAAAGAAGCGCCGCTCTACAATTGCTATCGAAAAAGCCCGAGAGGCTTTGCTGGGAACATTGAAGCAAGAACCTAGTTGCGATGAAGTAATCAACTATCTCAGACACCATGACACAACAAGATACATTGTTGATTACAATGATGGGGTTATTAAATGGGTCGATAGAAATAATAAAGAGCACGAACTGACCCATAAAGCCATAGCTAATACTCTCAGTAAAATAATAAATCCCGCTTAACTCCCCGCCTGATCCCGCTTAACCCCTATCGTTCCCGCTTAACGGCAGGAACTGTATAACTGTTTGTTTTTTAAGTAATTGCGTGCCTTAATTTGCCTACCGATTAACATCAGATAGCGATTAAAAACATGGGCACTACAAATACAAACAACCACGGACCAAAACGCCGTCGCCTCAATATCAACGGAGTTGAAGAGCGCATAGGCGTACACCGTCAGACCATCTGGCACTGGTACAAAGCAGGCTCCTTTCCACCACCGCATTACCTAGGTCAATCTCGTTTATGGTTTGAGGATGAGATTGAAGCATGGGAGAAGGCTCAAATAAAAAAGCGCGCAGACGACAAGAATTCGGCTGCGTAGCTCTTGAAAATGCAGTCACAGTCACCCAGCCATAACGGCGTCCGGAATTCAAATGTTATACAGTTTCCGCTCCCCGGGCGACCGCCAAAAACACTTTCTCAAATCGTTGCCATGTACCAGGTGCGGCGCTACCCGCGTGGGCCGTATTTTGCGCCGCTGCCGGAGGATTTTATCGCATGACCATTCTCCGAGAACTGATCGTCGGCGCGAAAGCCGATCTCAAACGATCACTCAATGACTTCACCGTTCTGTCTCCCGCACGCGATCCCTATCGTCTGGATACCAGTGCCAATCACGAGCTAGGTCAATGGATGCGAGACGCTACTCATGAAGTCCACCAGGGTGGCACCATCCATTCCAGAGGTCTTCATTATAAGTTCGTTGGCCGGGTGACAATGCCTAATGGCCAACCGTACATAAACGATGATGAGACCTGGTTGTGGATGTCCAACAAGGCACTGAAGGCAGCGCGATTCCTTGGTTATTTGCCATGGGGGATGTTCAAGGACGCGCGTAACAGCGCACCAATCAGTTTCCGACCGGAGGCAAACAGTTTCAGAGGGTGGTTTCTATCTGGGGGCAGTGTTGATCTTGAATTACCGGCGGATATCAATCCGGAGTTCAGGTTATACGGTGATATGTATCGCCAACCCTATCAGCAGCTTGTCATTGCAGAAAAATCAGGTGTCGAGCCGGTGGTATTACCGTTATGCAAGCAGATGGGCGCTACCCTCTGTTTACCCACCGGAGAGCTGTCAGATCAACTGATGTTTCAGCTTTTGCGCGAAGCAGCAGAGGATGGGCGTCCATTGGCTATTCATCAACTGGGCGACTTTGATCCAGCCGGTCATCAGATGGCAGTTTCGACAGCCAGAACAGCACAAGCGCTTTGTAGCACAGAGTTTCCCGATCTAGATGTTGTGGTACATACACCCGGCTTGACCCTGGAGCAGTGCAGGGAATGGGCCTTGCCGTCAACGCCGCTGAAGGAAACTGAAAAACGTGGCGATGCCTGGACCAGACATTGGGAATGGGAGCAAACGGAATTAGACGCTGCCGTGGCGCTGGTCCCAGAAAAGCTACGGCTTGCCGTACAAAAATCGATGGCGCAGTACTACGACGAAAGTCTCGGTCACAGAGCATGGGAGCTGAGGCGTGAACTGACCGAAGCAGCAAATAAGCAATTGTCTGAGGCTATGGCGGACAGCAACCTATTGGCGATGCGGGAGCAGTTGCAAGAAAAACTTTACGAGCTGGAGTCTATGGCAGATGAGATCAACGACGCATTAAGGATAGACCCTGCCGATGTTGGCATTACATCACCGGGGGTTCCAGACTTGTTGATAGGCGAGGTAAACAGGACGGAAACGGCAATTCTTGATACCGAGCAAAACAGCTTTGCTGAAGCATCCATGCGGCTGAAGGCATACCGGAACGTCTACAAGGTGCAGCCATGACCATACCTTCAGATATCGCTGAACTAATTAAGGCAGATCATCGCCAAGCATACGATCCAGCTATTGTTGATCAGTTACGGCGTATTGATGGCGATCCGTGGGACGTTCCAGTTCAAGCCTGTCATCTGAATAACCAAGTCAATCAAACAAGGCTGTTCGAATTGCTTCACCCGCAGTATGACTATAAAGCCGACTCTTTCGGACTGACCGTCACCTGTGCCGCTGATGTCACACCGGAAGATATATCCTGGC
>JAAETJ010000582.1 GCA_024228495.1 bacterium
ATCGCGAGTATTGATGACCTCACCGCTAAAAACCCCGGCTTCATCATCGAATTCCACGCAACCTATATAGCCTTTATGTTCCAACATGCCTTTCTACACTTTCTAGGTTTTAGCCCGCAGGCCACTCAAGGTTCAATACCGGCCTCGGTCAGAAATCGCCGCATCGACTTTACGGCCCCCTTGTCGGTCTCCTTCTCCGGGTGCGGCCGATGAAAGACGGCCCGTACGCCATTGAGAGCGATCCGGACACGGGAGCCGCGCCCTTCTGAAAGCTTAGCCCCCAGTGCTTTTAACAACGTCTCGATACCGGTCCAGGTAATGTCTGATCTGACCGGGTCCTCGAAGATGGCAGCCAGGGTCCTTTTGTGCTTTCGATTCATTGTTAATGATATCACTAATTGATACTAATTCAAGGAGAGAATTCAGTACAGCAAACAATGAATAGGGTCATAGAAGCATCCAGAAGGCTATTTTTGCATTGCTTTCTTCTTGACCCGGCGGCGACGTTTCTTGGGCGCAACCACGATATCGTATTTTGCTACCGCATCCTTTACACGGCGTATAAGGAATTTATTGACATCAGCCTGACTTGATTCCAAGAGTTTCAAGAGAGCGGCTACTTGGCGCTCGCTTCCCCTCAATTTCTTGGCAAGCTCACGGTTATCCGCTTTTGAAGTCTTCAGCTGTTCACGAACCGATGAAACAATGTCCGGCTTGCTGCCGACAGCTGTTGCCCGCTTCTTTGTCGCCACCTTTTTGGCAGCTACTTTCTTCCCAGCTACTTTTTTCTTGGCCACTTTCTTTCTTAATGCCATGAGTTTCTCCCCCTCAC
>JAAETJ010000583.1 GCA_024228495.1 bacterium
ATAGAAAATCTCGACTGGCTTGCATTCATCAACAGATACGACAAAACCGGCACACTGTTCTACATAGATCCGCCATACTGGGGCAATGAAAATGACTATGGCAAGGGGATGTTCAGCCGGGACCAGTTTGAACTGATGGCGACCAGGCTGGCCAGGATCAAGGGCAGGTTTTTGTTGTCATTGAACGACCGACCGGAAGTGCGGGAGGTATTCAAGGGGTTTCAGTTTGAGGAAGTGAAGCTGACTTATTCGGTGGCCGGTGGGAAGGGGAAGGCTGCGAGGGAGGTGATTATTTCGGGTTAAGAAGGTAGAGCGTCATAACTGGATACACGGTTGCGTTGAAAGAATTGCCGTATTAGCTTGCCGCAATGACATGGGAATTTGAAACTGTAATAAATTGGCTGGTGACAAGTAGTAATTGGATAGCTCCAGCTGGAACTCTCGTTACCATTTTTATTGCCATATGGATTTTTGTTTTTGGTGGCCTCAAGACAATTTTGAGCTGGCTTCGGCCTCAATCAAAACCAGAAGATTCGGTGGCTATTGTCGATATATTGGTGGCAATAACAGAAAAAAGGTTTTAGCAGAGCAAGAGCGGGATGAGCTACTTAAGACTGTCAAGGCATTGCAACAGCAGACCGGCCCAAGCAGTGAAGAAGCACTGGCAGCATTGAAAGCAGGCCAGACCGACAAGGCCGAGGCGCTGTTCATTTCCATTGCCGAGGGACTTCAAAAGACTGGCTCAAAAGCCTACACAGAAGCGGCTGAGGCCTGGCG